>JAVBUI010000312.1:0-2652 GCA_031555495.1 Victivallaceae bacterium
TTCGCCGCCGGCAAATACCTTTCGAAGCAGAAGTCCTGCCATGTTCCCCACGTTCGCTTCGCCGATCCGTGGGCTCCCGACTGCCGTGTGAAATGGATCAAGGGCTGGGAACTTTCATGAAAATTGCCGCTTTTGGAGAAATCCTCTTCGATGAATTCCCCACTTTCCGGCGGATCGGCGGCGCTCCGGCGAACGTCGCATGCATGTGCCGCGAGCTCGGACTCGATGTCTCGCTGATCAGCGCGGTCGGCCTCGATCCGGACGGCGATGAACTGCTTGAATTCCTCGCCCGGCGCGGAGTCGATTCAAGCCTGGTCGGGCGCAACCGCTACCCGACCGGGCGGGTCGAAGTCAAGCTCGACGAATTCGGCAAAGCCTCCTACACCATCGTCGAAAACGCCGCCTGGGATTTCATCGTTTGCACGGACGCGGTTAAAGCGGCGCTGCCGGAATTCGACGTTTTCGTCTACGGAACGCTGGCACAGCGGAGCTTTTCGCGCCGGGCGCTTCTGGAGTGCTTCAACTATCTCAAACCGGAATGCATCCGCTTCTGCGACCTCAATTTCCGCCCTCCCTGCGATGACCCGGCCATCACCCGCCAATCGGTCGAATTCGCCACCATCCTCAAGCTCAACGACGAGGAACTGCCGCTCTTAGGGGGGGCCTTCGGCATCGCGGCGGACGAGGTGATCGCGTACCTTTTCGTGAAAACCTCCGTCCGCTGCGTGATCGTCAGCCGCGGCTCGAAGGGCGCGGAAATCCACCACCCGGGCGGCGTCTCCCGCCGCCCGGCGGCCAAAATCGGCAAAATCGCCGACACCGTCGGCGCGGGCGACGCCTTCGCCGCCGCCGCAATCGCGGGACTGCTGCGCAGCGACTCGTTCGACACGGTCAACGACTTCGCCAACCGCGTCGCCGCCTACGTCTGCACCACCCCCGGCGCGACCCCGGAACTGCCCGCGCATTTCCGCGCCCAACGCTGAAAAATTGTCTTTTTTTCTTGAAAACGGCCCTTTTTCGATGTATAGTAAACGATAATAATTCCGTACGTAACCAACGTGAAGCAATAAGGAGCAGAAAATGCAGTACACGCATGAGATCGACCAGATGGTCTGTGTCGCCAAGGGGCCGAAGAACCCCCCCGCGCCGATTCCGCAGGAAGGCGGCTGGACCTATGCCAAGGAAATCAAGGACATTTCCGGCCTTACCCACGGAGTGGGCTGGTGCGCCCCCCAGCAGGGCGCCTGCAAGCTGACGCTGAACGTCAAGGACGGCATCATCGTCGAAGCTCTGGTCGAAACCATCGGCTGCACCGGCATGACCCACTCCGCGGCGATGGCGGCGGAAATCATGCCCGGCAAAACCATTCTTGAAGCCATGAATACCGACCTCGTCTGCGACGCGATCAACACCGCCATGCGCGAACTCTTCCTCCAGATCGTCTACGGGCGCACCCAGACCGCCTTCTCCGAAGGCGGCCTTCCCGTCGGCGCCGGTCTTGAAGACCTCGGCAAGGGGCTCCGCAGCGTCACCGGCACCATGTACGGCACCTCCGCCAAGGGTGTGCGTTACCTCGAAATGGCCGAAGGCTATGTGACCCGCCTCGCCCTCGACGAAGAGGACAAGGTCATCGGTTACGAATTCCTCAAGCTCGGCCAGATGCTTGAAGCGATCGAGAAGGGCCTCGACCCGGCGGAAGCGCTCAAGAAGTACACCGGCACCTATGGCCGCTTCGCCGACGCCGTCAAAACCATCAACCCGCGCAAGCAGTAAGAAAGAGAAGTATCACCATGGCACTCTTTGAAAGTTACGAGCGCAGAATTGCGCAAATCAATTCGTTTTTGAACGCCAACGGCATCGCTTCGATCGAAGAAGCCGAGGCGATCTGCAAGGGCAAGGGCCTCGACGTCTACAACCTGGTCAAGGAAATCCAGCCGATCTGCTTTGAAAACGCCTCCTGGGCCTACGTCGTCGGCGCCGCCGTCGCGATCAAGCGCGGCCAGACCGTCGCCAGCGAAGTCGCCACCACCCTCGGTGAAGGCCTCCAGAGCTTCTGCATCCCGGGTTCGGTCGCCGACGACCGCAAGGTCGGCCTCGGACACGGCAACCTTGCCTCCCGCCTGCTCCGTGAAGAGACCAAGTGCTTCGCGTTCTGCTGCGGCCACGAATCCTTCGCCGCCGCCGAAGGCGCGATCGGCCTGGCCAAGAGCGCGAACAAAGCCCGCAAGGAGCCCTTGCGTGTCATTCTCAATGGCCTCGGCAAGGACGCTGCTGAAATCATCTCCCGCATCAATGGTTTCACTCACGTCGAAACCAAGTTCGACTACAAGACCGGCAAAGTCGCGGTCACCCGCGAAAAGGCCTATTCCAAGGGCGAACGCGCCAAGGTCCGCTGCTACGGCGCCGACGACGTGCGTGAAGGCGTCGCGATCATGCACCTCGAGGGCGTGGACATCGCGATCACCGGCAACAGCACCAATCCGACCCGCTTCCAGCACCCGGTGATGGGCACCTACAAGAAGGAATGCATCGAACAGGGCAAGCCCTTCTTCTCGGTCGCCTCCGGCGGCGGCACCGGCCGTACGCTCCACCCCGACACCAGGGCGGCGGGCCCGGCTTCGTACGGCATGACCGACACCATGGGCCGGATGC
>JAVBUI010000168.1:0-12997 GCA_031555495.1 Victivallaceae bacterium
CATTCATTCGGCCTTGCGCTATCAAACGCCGGATGAAGTCTATTTCGGGACTTGCAATTCGCAAGCAAAATGATATGGTAATTCAATGGTCTTTACACCGATCTTTTAAGGAAAAGTTGTACAGCCAAGGGGATAGGCGCATGGAAAGTTGCGGCGGATCAGGAAATACTGATACCATTTCACTTTCAAACATAGACGAAGGCTTGTCTTTTCGCGCGCTTTTGCACATTGTGTCCTCGTCCGATGCTCGCATCGGCCTGCGGGACAATGTGCAAAATCGCATCGAAATGCCTGTGCCTCGTGATCTATGTTTGAAAGCAAAATGGTATAAGGAGAAAGATGTGGGAAGATTCGTTTTTCAATCACCGGAGAGTGAGGGAGGACCGGCTGCGGCCTTTCGGATTTGTCGAGGCGGAGGCCGGGCATGTCTGGTCGGCGGATTTGCTCGATGGGGAGTTTACGCTTGAAGTTTTGATTTCCCCCGGCGGGAAAGTGACTTCCCGGGTGATTGAAACCGCGTTCGGCGAGGAGTATGTCGCGTTTCGAGTCTCCGGCGCGGCCGGGGCTTTCGTCGGCAGGGTCCGGCAGGCCTGCGAGGAGAAATTCGCCGAAATTGCGGCGCGCTGTTTCGAGCCGGATGTTTTTCAGAGCGACGACGCGAAACGGGTGGTCCGATACATTGCCGACCGTTACGGCGACGAACCGGAATTTCTCTGGGAGCGTTTTCCCGGGAACGCGATTTTCCGCCGCAAGGACAATGCCAAATGGTATGCCGCCCTTCTGATCCTTCCGAAACACAAAATCGGCCTGAGCGGCGACGGAACCATCGAAATCCTCGATTTACGCGTCTCGCCGGGCGAGGTGGACGCGCTGGTCGACGGCGTGAAGTATCTTCCCGGCTATCACATGAATAAACGAACCTGGTTCACCGTCAGGCTCGACGGGACGCTTGCGCCGGATGAACTGGCATCCCTGATCGACACAAGCTATCGGCTTGCCTTGAAAAAATAACCGTTTTCCTTGAAAAATTCTTGCCTGTCCGAGCGGCGTTCGCCGCCGTAAATCCATCGGAAACACACTTGCCGGAACTTTTTTTGTAAAAAATCATCATTTGCCCTTGACATTGCGAAAGTTTTACGCTATACTGTTTGGCGTAATCAAACTCTTTCAAACAGTGCATCGGGGAGCAATTCCCTGAACAGCGAAAAGCGCGGGAGAAAATAAAATGCCGATGACCGAACAGAGGCGCCGCCGGGCGCGGTTGAGTGCGTGGATCGAGTCGCGGATCACCGTCGGGGATTTCCCGCCGGGGAGCAGACTGCCGGGATTGCGGGAACTGGCCGGGCAATTCGAGTTGACCGCTTACGCCGCGCATCGGGTTTTGCGCAAACTCGAAGAGCGCGGGGTGATCGAATTGCGCCACGGCGCCGGGGCCTACGTGGCGGCGAACCGGCTGGTCGACGGCAAAGCCGGAGTGATCCGGCTGTTGATGAGCAGCCGGAATTTGACCAAAAACTATCTTTCACACGCACTGCTGGGTGTCCAGGATTGCCTGGAGGAGGCAGGTTACTCCATTTTGCTGCAAACCCGCAATTATATGGAACAGGAGTTTTATGACCCCGTGGCAGACGGTCTGCCCGGCGAAGCGGGGGTGTTCTATCTTGGCGGTTACGACTATCTGGAGCGCGAACCGGACGGGACCTTGCCGGCGGTGGGGTTGGAGATGAGTTCGACTTGCGGCGGGCGGCTTTCTCCGGTGACGCTCGACCCTCTGGCGGCGGCGGAGCTGGCGACGGATTTTTTCCGGCGGCGCGGCGTGAAGCGCGTCCGGGCGTTTTATACGGGCCAAGATCCGACGCACGCCTGGCGTTTCCGTTGCTTCTCCGAATGCTGGCGGGCCATCGGAGGGGCATTGACCGAGGTTTCCGCCTTATATAATTGCGATGTCGAACTGGGCGATGAGGAAGGCTGGTGGTTCAGCGGCGGCACCTTCTGCGAGGGATTGCTGAGACAGCAGCAGGAACACGCCGGTCTCGACTGGCGGCGGAAGCGGACTATTTTGAGCCTGGACGGTAAATGCCTGGTGCTGCCGCAGATGCTCCGGGTCAACACGCTGGCGGTCGATTGGGTGCAGGCCGGGCGGATTGCGGCGGAGGAGCTGCTGTACCGGATTGCCCATCCCGGCGAGGGGGCCCGGCGGATTCTCTTGATACCGAAACTGGTGGAAATGGACAGCGACGGAGTAAATTTTCAAACCTGAAAAACGGAGGTGGAAGATGAGAAAAAGGTTCGGATTCACCTTAATCGAACTCCTGGTGGTGATCGCGATCATCGCCATCCTGGCAAGCATGTTGCTTCCCAGCCTGAACAAGGCGCGTGAAAAGGCGCACGATATCAATTGCCGCAACAATATCCGGCAATACGGGCTTGCCGCCATCGGTTACACCGACGTCTATCACGGCTACCTGATGCCTCCGATCATTTCGAGCTATGCATTCGGCTGGACACTCTATAAGTATAAACTTCTTCCCTACGGCACCATCGTCGTCTGTCCCAAGGACCGTTCCGTACGCAGTGGGAGATTCCGCGCCGGAACCACGACCGCTTCTGATTGGAGCTACGTCAGTTACGGCTACAACTACAACAATCTCGGCAAAGACGATCGTAAGACGCCCGCGCTGGGCCCGGTCAAAATCAGCCAGCTCAAGAGGCCTTCCCGGACACTGATGTATGCAGATACGCTGGAAGCACCGAACCTGACCAGGGTGTCCGGCAATACGGGGAACGGTTATTACGCACTTTACGACGCTTTTTTCACTGCCAACGCCAACTTCGGCGTTCTGGTCTCCTGCCACAGCGGCGCGGTCAACGTGCTCTGGGTCGACGGGCACGCCACCGGCGAACGCGGCGCCGGTCCCATGATGCGCGGCTTCAACGGCAATTCCCTGGCTGAAATTCCGGATCCTTATCTGGTAAAACCGTTCATTAGGACAACTATAGAAAATATCTGGACCCGCGAATAATGAAAAAAACACTGTTCACTCTGCTGTTGGCGGCCGGAGTCTGCTGGACCTCCGCCGGGGAAATGAAATCGCACGGGGTGGCCGCCCCGGTCAGCACCCGCTGCGGCGCGGTGGCAACTGAAAATTCGCGCGGCGAACGGCAGTTGTTTACGTTCCTCGCCGACGTCAGCGGCTGCCAGTATCTCCTGGAGATCAATGTCGATACCGGCCGCGCGCAAACCATCGGCTTGCCCGGCGCGAGGCACAGCGTCAACTACCGGCCGTTCTACTTCCTGCTTTCCGGGCGGAACCGGCTTTACACCTCCTACGGGAACCATTACTGGGAGATCGATCCGGAGGCGGGCAAAGTCCTGCGGCACGGGAAATTCAGCGGCCAGAACACGATGGGAATGACCGAGGACGACCGGGGGCGGATCTGGTTCGTGGCCCAGCCGCAGAGCGAGGTCGGGATGCTGGATCCCGAGAGCGGCGTTTTTACCGATTTCGGGAGTATTTACCGGCAGGACTGGCCGCAGTATCAGCGCTATGTGGCCGCCGACTCCGCGGGCTGGATTTACTTTGGATTGGGAAACACCGCGCCGCAGGTAATCGGCTTCGATCCGGAGACGCGCCGGGTCGTCGAGGTCTTCCCGGAAGCCGAGCGCGGCAAGGCCGCCACCGGGGAAGTGGCGCGTGACCGCAACGGCAAGGTCTACGGCTGGAACCGCAACGACAAGAATACTCCATACTACGAGCTCTTCGAGGGCAAGGCGAAGAAATTGGACGGCAAACCGGAAATCCAGCCGCTCGAAGGCCGGGCGCGGCACGGGCGCGGCCAGGCTTTTCTCGGCGAATTTCCAAGCGGCGGCAAAGTCGATGAGCTCGATCTCGAGGAGTGTAAACTCCGCTGGACCGACCGTGACGGCGCCAAAAAGGAACTGTCGTTCACTTACCCCAGCAATGGTTCTCCCCTGATGGGCGTGGCGGCGATGCCGGACGGGACGTTGCGCGGCGGTTCGTTTCACCCGATGCGCTACTTTGTTTTCGACCCGAAAACCGGGAACTATGCGGCGCAGGGGGCCGCCCGTTACCAGTGGAACGCGGTTTTGCCGGAGGGGAATCACCTCTTCATCGGCGGTTACGGCGACGGCGCGTTGCTCGACTGGGATACGGCGCAGCCGTACACCGGAGTTTCGAATCCCGGCAAGCCCGGCAATCCGCGCAATCTCGGCGAAGCCACTCCGGCGTTGCACCGTCCGAGCGCGCTCTGCCTGATGCCGGACGGCAACCGGGTGCTGATGAGCGGCACGCCGGGCTACGGGCGGAACGGCGGCGGATTGGTGATCTACGACCGCGGAAACGACCGGCGCGAGGTGATCAGGCCGGAAGCGCTGTTCGCTCCCGAATCGATCCATGTGATGCTGCCCCTGGGCGGCGACCGGGTGCTTTTCGGCACCACCGTCGCCCCCGGAACCGGTGGAAAAACCGAGGCCAAGGAAGCTTCGCTGGCGCTCTATGATCTTGCGAAGCGCGAAATTCTCTGGCGCGAAAAGCCGTTTCCGGGGGCCCGTTGTTTTCTCGGGCTTCTGCCGCTGCCGGAGGGCAAGGTACTGGGCGCGGTGTGGCGCGACCGGCTTTTGGTCTTCGACCCCGCCGCGCGCCGGGTGGAAAAGGTCATTCCGACCGGCGAACTGGGAGAACTGGTCGGCACACAGGGGCCCCGGGTGCTGATCGAACACGGCGGCCGCTACTTCGTCTTCCTGCGCCGCGCGGTGGCGGAATACCTGCCGGGCGAGGGCGCTTTGCGGCTGCTGGCGAAGTCGCCGCGCGAGATCACCGCCGGCGGCGCGGTGGTTGACGGCAGGATCTATTTTTGCTGCAATGCCCAGCTTTGGAGCATGCCGCTGCCGCGTTGATTCAACAAAAGGAGGAGTATGAAAATTGTTGTGAAATTATTGGTTGCGGCGGTGCTGGGGTGTTGGTGTTTCGCCGCGTCGGCTTTGGAGCTTCGTTACGGTCCGTGGCTTTCCCATCCGGACAGCGGTACGGTGACGGTCAACTTTGTTTCCGACCGGGTTGCGGGCGGCGCGGTGGATTTTCGCGTAACCGGGGCCGCCGACTGGGAACGCGTTTACGGCGTTTTCGCCGGGCAGATCGTCACCGACAGGAACGAGCACCGGATTCGCCTGGAGGGAACGCCGGGAGCGGAATACGAATACCGTGCCGTATTGATCGATCCGGCCGACCGGTCGCGCGAAACGGTTTCGGACATTCGGCGCTTCCGCCTGACCGGGCCGGAACAAACGTCCTACCGCTTTTACGTCACGAGCGATTTGCAGTACAAGCCGGAGCGGGAGCGCGAATTGCTGGACAAATTTGCCAAAGCGGCGGGCTTCGAAACGTGCGACTTCGGCATTCCGCTCGGCGACATGAGCCACCGCACCGCTTCCATCGAGAAAGACGTGCTGCATGCCTGGATCGAACCGCTCGCCATTGCCGGAGCCGGGAGCGTGCCGCTGGCCCCGGTGCGCGGCAACCACGAATGGCGCGGCGCGGCCTCTTCCGCCTGGATGAGGCTGATGGGGCATCCCGGACGGCAGTCGGCTTATTACGCGTTTTCGTTCGGCCCGGACTTGTTCATCGTGCTCGACAGCGGGGAGGACAAGCCGGACCGCCATCCGGGACATTCTTATACCGATTTCAATGTATCGAAGCCGTACCGGGCGGAGCAGCGGCGCTGGCTCACCGGGGTGGTCGCGTCGCCGGAGTTCCGCCGGGCGCGGTTCCGGGTGGTGCTGACGCATTGCGGCACCTACGGCAACGGCAACGGCTGGAATGTCGAATATGTCCGGGAGATGACGCGGGGATTGCTCGACGGAACCGGGGCGGAGAACCGGATTCACCTGATGCTGGTCGGGCACAGCCACCGGTACTTGCGCGGGTTCGCCGGGCAGGATACGCTGGCGGTATGGCGGCCGAATGAAAAGATCAGGACGACTTCGATGTCGTCCGGGAAAAACTTTTCTTATTCTCTGCTGATGCAGGACGGGCCCGGCGGCGCCGGGGGCGACGCGAGCGCTTCGCGAATCGAGGTCACTCCCGCGGGAATCGAGGTCAAAAGCTTCGTCGAAGACGGCACCATGATCGACCACTTCCGGCTCTCCGCCGACGGCCGCGCGGAGGAGTTGATCACCCTTGAAAAATTCGTGCCGTACGATTCGCGATCAGGGCGGCAATAGGGAGCGGAGCGCGTAAGCGCGGAGCGACGGGTCCAGGGCCACGCGGCCCTGGTGCGGATTCCAAAGGGCGCATAGCCCTTTGGCGGAGTGTGAGGCGGAGCCTCGCGGTCGCCGGGCGAAGCCCCCAGCTCAAGATGCGGAACGCAGTTCCGCCGCTGAGCCCGGTCCGAGCGTGGCCGCCCGGCCGGAGCGACCGTTCTCCTTGGGACATACTGCGTATGGATTATTTTTGCAGGCAGGCCGGTCTTGGGTTACATCGCTCCGCAGGCGCTTTGCGCCCACGTCGCTCGGACCGGCCTGGGCACCGCGACTGGCGTCGCGTTTCTTGAGCTGGGCGGCGCCCGGGCGGGAACGGCGAGGTTTCACCTCACACTCCACCAAAGGGCGCTGCCCTTTGGAATCCCGGCCGACCGTCGGCCTCGGGATGCCCGGGACGATGCCCGGGTTACCTGATGTCTTTGAGCCGGAAGGTGATGATCGAGAGCAGCAAAAATACTGCGATGTACCCGGAGAGCGAAACCAGGTTCGAGGCAAGGCGCATCGCCGGGATTTCGGCGAGGTGGAAGACGAAGGCGCCGTCCATCGTGTTCGAGATCAGGTAGGGACGGACCACCGCTGTAAACGGCAGCTTGTCGACGATATAGCAGACGAAGTAAAAGGTGATGCAGCCCACTGCTGCCGCGGTCATTTTGTCGAAGCAGCTCGAGAGGAAAATCCCGACGCTTCCCAGCGCCATCGCCGAGAAACTGAAATAAGCGAGGCTCCAGCAGTAGCCCGAGAGGGCGGTCGGGATCGTCGTGATCGCGAAGTCGTTGCCAAGGACGCCCGCGTCGAGGAAGACCAGCTGGGTTGGCGAAATGCCGAAGCACGCGACGCCGATCAGCAGCATCACGGCTCCGAAATAGATCGTGTAGGCGATGACGGTCAAATAAATGGCGAGGAATTTTGCGATTACCAATTTCGCCCGCGAGCGTCCGCGAGCAAGCAAGAGCTTCAGCGTCCCCTCCTGGATTTCCCCCGCGATGCAGTCGCCCGCGAGGGTGGAAACCAGGATCGGCATCACGATGAGAAAGGTCGGCAACAGCGCCGCGCGGGCGAAGAAAAGCCCGTCGGCGAAGTTGATCACGTTCTCGAAGTCGAAGTCGGAGCGGCGGTCGATGGCGTTCAACAGGAATTTGCCCCGCGACAATTTGAAGCTTACGAAGCAGAGCACGATCAGCAGCATATGCCCCGCCGCCGCGATGTAATTCTTTTTCTGCGAAACGATTTTCAGCAGTTCGTAACCGGTCTGGCGCAGCATTTTATCGTGTCCTCTCTTCGGCGGTTACTTCGAGAAAATAGGACTCCAGCGACCGCTTGCGGGCTGCGAGAGTGATTACGGTATGGCCTTTTTCGAACAGAAAGCGGTTGAGTTCGGCGCGGCAGTCGCTTTCGCATTCGACGATCCAGCCGCCGTGGACGTCCTCCTCGCAGCCGAGCACCGGGAGCGGAGACTCCGCAAGAAGGCGCGGAATCATGGCCCCGTCCCCGGCGACTTCGAGCCGGATCACGGGTTTGCTTGAGAGCAGTTGGTCCAATTTCCCAGCCGCCGCCAGTTTTCCGTGCGACAGAATGCCGATGTCGGTGCAGATCTGTTCGATCTCGCCTAACATGTGGCTGGTGATCAGCACGGTCACGCCGAATTGGCGGTTGTAGTCGCGCACCAGTTCGCGGATTTCGACGATGCCCGAGGGGTCGAGGCCGTTGGTCGGTTCGTCGAGGATGATCAGCTCCGAATCCGGCAGCAGCGCGAAAGCGATGCCGAGCCTTTGCTTCATCCCGGTCGAGAACGTCCGCACCTTCCGGTCGAGGTACGGGGTCATGCCGACGAAGTCGACCACCTCCGCAAGCTTGGCGCGATATGCCTGGCCGTGCCCCCCCGAGAGGAGATCGAGGTTGTGCCGGGCGCTCAGGTCGGGGTGGAAATTGGGGAACTCCACCACCGCGCCGACATTGGCGAGCGCCTGCTCACTGTCGAGCGCGACATCGACGCCCCGCACCACGACGCGCCCCGCGTCCGGCGCGGCGAGCGAGGTGATCATCTTGAGAAGCGTGCTCTTGCCCGCGCCGTTGGGGCCGATCAGGCCGAAAATCGCGCCGGGCTCGATCGCGAACGACACCTTGTCCACCGCGGTGAAGGAGCCGTAGCGTTTGACCAGGTTTTCACAGCAGAGAAGGCTCATTGTTTGCGCTCCAGGCGGTTGCTGACGTGGCCCCCGGGGTAGAGGTAGTTCCGGCTCGTCTCCTGGCCCGACGGGCCGTGGAAGGGGTCGTAATCGAAGAGCACCGGGAGGTTGACGCCCAGCAGCACGAATTTCTTTTCATCCAGCGGCAACCCGTTGATGCCGCCCAGCGAAGCCCATTCGTAGCTCGACTGTTCGTCCTCAAAAAAGGAGCCGCGGTCGGAGGGGCACAAAAAGACCTTTTTCGCCCCGCCCAGGAACGGCAGCAGCGTTTCGGCGATGCCGGGGAAACCGGCTTCCCCGCTCGGCGGATTGGAGGGGCGCATCGTGCAATAAGGCAGCCGGAAGCCGTTGGTTTCGACGTACATGTTGAGCCCCAGCGAAATCTGGCGCAGATTTCCGACACAGGCCGTCCTCTGGCCCGCCATCCGCGCCCGGTTCAGCGCGGGGAGCCCCAGTCCGGCGAGGACAGCGATGATGGCGATGACCACCAGCAATTCGATCAGCGTAAAG
Source organism: Victivallaceae bacterium (assembly GCA_031555495.1). Lineage (GTDB taxonomy): Bacteria > Verrucomicrobiota > Lentisphaeria > Victivallales > Victivallaceae > JAVBUI01. Next base: position 8,977 of record JAVBUI010000168.1, read on the forward strand.
CGTCGTTTCATTTGATTTTCCTCACAGTGACCGCAGCGTCCGGACCCAGTAGCCGATGGCGGGGGCGAGGTCGCGGCGTTCGTCGGGAGTCATTTTGGCATTGGAGACGCGGTTGATTTCATCGACCAGCGCGCGGCCCTCCGGAGTGTCGAGCTGGCGTTTGATTTCCTCGCGTTCGGCAGGTTTCAGCTGAGTGACGTTGGCGTAATTCTTTTCGGCGCTGGTGTTGATGCCGTCGATCATCCGGCGGCGGTCGTTCTCGGGCAGCGCCCGCATCTGGTCGATTCCGGCGGAAACCGAACGGGCCATCGCAGCGATGCGGATCTGGCGCTGTTCCTCCTCCGGGTATCGGGCCAGCTGCTTGCGGAGGTGTTGAATCACCTCCTTGCGCTTGACCCGGTTGCCCTGCGGCGCGAAGGCGCGGCCGAGGGTTGATTCCAGTTCGGCGCGCGTCCAGTTGTCTTTGCGGAGGATTTCGTCGGCGCTCAGCGGCTCGACCGAAACGAGCTGTTTGAAGCAGATGATGCCAGCGCCGAGCGCGACCAGCAGCGCGGCGGGGAGGATGATTTTTTTGAGTTTCCGCTTGTTCATGTTGGTTTACTTCTTCCGCACTAAATAACACTTTGATTGTCACGCTCCGGGCCGAGCGAGCGAAGCGACCGGCCCGCTCTCCCGAGGCCGCCGTTCGGCCGGGATTCCAAAGGGCAGCGCCCTTTGGCGGTGTGCGAGGTGGAACCTCGCCGACTTCGCCCGGGCGCAGCCCAGCTCAAGAAACGCGACGAGAGTCGCGGTGCGGAGCCCGGCCCGAGCGGAGGCGCCGCCAGGTGCCGGAGCGACCGTTCCACTGCTTCGCTCGATGTCGTTCGCCGGCTTCGCTTCGGCTGCCGACCTCGCTTTCGCAGAGCGGAGTGGGCTCCGCCCACATTGGGGGGAGCGCTGCGCTTTGCTTGCTTAGCTTCGCTCGCGTGGATCGCGAGCGACCAGCGTTTCGCCGCTGGACCGCGCCCAGCCGAACGCTGGGCGGGATTCCGCCTGACGGCGGTTTTTTTTATGTTTTTTTCTTTTTTTTCTTTTTTTTTATGGGGTGCAGATTTTGAAGACCAGTTGTTCGAGCACAATGCGCGGCTCTCCCCCCCCCGACACCAGTGCCCGGTTCGCGTTCAACACCGCGTCCAGCGACTTCGCCACCTCCGCGTCCGGATACTTCAACGCACTCTCGCACATCTTGAACGCACGGTACGGATGCAGTTTCAACAGCATATTCCCCGGATTCGCCGCCTTCTCGGCATCCGAAATTCCGTCGAACGTCCGCGGATTCACCCGCTCAAGCTTCAACTCCCGCATCGCACGCTTCACCTGGATCAGCTTCTGGAACTCCCCCCCCACCGCCGCCAATACCCGGAGCGCCGCATCCCCCTGCTTGATTAAGGTATCCAGCACCTCCAGCGCCGTCCTCAAGTCGCGCTCGATCAACGCCCCCGTAAAAGTCCAGCTCACCGCCTCCGGCGTCCGGCTGCTGACCGCGCGGCAGTCCGCCAGTGTGATCTCCGGCGCGTCGCCCGCGTACAGCAGCAGCTTTTCCAGCTCGTTCATCATCGTTCCCGTATCCGAGCCGATGATGGTCTCCAGATATTGCACCGCCGCCGGGGCAATCGATTTGCCCGCGTTCCGGCAGAAATCCGCAATCGCGCGCCGCCGGTTGTCCGCATAGTTCCGGTCATTCGGCTTGGCCGCCCCCGATTCGATGAAAATCTCCGCCCCCGCCGCCTTCAATGCCTTGGCAAAACTCTTGCGTTGATCGAAGCCCGGGCCGTTGATCAGAACCGTTTGCTCATCCGGCAGCGCTTCGCACAACGCCGCCGCCAGCTCCGCCGCCGCCCCCTTGCCCTTGTAGGCGTCGGCAAGTTCGTTCATAAATGCGAAATTGCGCAGCCAGATGATCTGATTCGGGGTCAGGAAGGGAGGCGTCCGCATCGAGCCGAGCATCGCTTCGGCGATTTCCGCAAACTTCATGCCGTCGCCGTCGCCGGAAATCACTTCCAGCGCGGCACAGCTCTCGGGATCGCCCTCGGCAAGGCTCGCCGCCAGCGCCCGGCTCCGCGCCTTCTGCGCGAAGTCGTCGTCTCCCGAAACGATGTAAAGCTTGCCCGCCATCTTATTTATCTTCTTCCTTGCGCCCCAGCACTTCCTCGATGAAGAACTGCGGCCGCGCCCGGACATCGTTGTAGATCCGCCCGATGTATTCCCCCAGCAACCCCGTCCCGATCAACTGGACGCCGCTGAAGATGAACGCCACGCCGAACAAGGTAAACACCCCCTGTACCGTCCAGTCGGGGTCCATGAACCGGCGAACCAGAATATAGAAGCTCAACAGGAATCCGAACATCGCGATCAGGCACCCCACATAAGTCAGGAGGCGCAGCGGAAAGGTCGTCATGCAGGTCAGGAGATTGAACTGAAGATTGATCAGCTTCCAGATCGAATACTTCGAATCACCCACCTTCCGCTCACTGTGCCCCACCGGGATTTCACAGCAGTTGCGCCCGAAGCTGTTGCCCAGCACCGGGATAAAGGTGCTCCTCTCGTTGCAGCACTTCATCGCCTCGACCACGTGACGTCGGTAAGCCCGCAGCATGCACCCGTAATCGTGCATCCTGACCCCCGTCGCCTGCTGCGCCGCCATGTTGACGATCTTCGACGGAATCTTCCGCAGCAGCGAGTCCTGGCGGTTCTGACGCACCGTGCCCACCACGTCGTTGCCCTGCTCCGCCGCCTCCACCAAACGTCCGAACTCCTCCGGCGGATTCTGCAAGTCGGCGTCAATCGTAATCACCAGATCCCCCCGCACCAGCGAAAATCCCGCCATGATCGCCGAATGCTGACCATAATTGCGGTTCAAAATACAACTGATCACACGATCCGGATTCGCCGCACTCGCCGCCGCCATAATCGCCGAAGAACTGTCGCGACTCCCGTCATCAATCAAAATCAACTCGTAACGCTTTTTGGTCTTCTCCAACGACGCCAGACTCCGGTCAATCAACTCCTGAAGACAACCCTCCTCATTGTAAACCGGAACCACCACCGACACAAACTCAATTTCCTTCTTCATCCATACCTCCTCCCATCGGCAACCCGCCTGTTTCTGGTGGAGAAGACAAAACTTTTTGAAAAAAGTTTCTTTCTTCTCCCCCAGGCCCCCTCATCTTTTACAAAAACTTCTATGTTCTGCGCTTTTTCATTTTTGCATCGCAAAAATGAAAAAGCGCCGGACTTAAAAAGGTTTGAAAAAGTAGGAGGGGGTCTGGGGGAGGGAGAAAAAAATTTCCTCAAAATTTTTTGCTCTCTCCACCAGAATGGGTGTGTTGCCTCCGGTTATGGGTTTGGCTCGATGAGCCAGACCGATAATTTTCTGTTGTTTTTGTTTTCGAATTTCCAATAATTTTCTTTGAAGTCGGGTTGTCGTCCGAATTCGGAGAAAAGTTTTTCGTGATTGTGGCTGAGGATTGCGATGCGGGGGTTTTCGGCGATTTTGCGTCGGATGGATTCGATTGAATTGGCGGTTGTGATGGGGCGTGTGGCTTCGAGGTAGAAGAGGGTTCGTCCTTCGATATTGCGGCCCTGGAAGGCGATGTCTTCACAGTTGCGTGTCTTCAGGTGTTGGCGTATGGTATGGAGGAACGGGCGGCTGGAGCGGACGTTGTCCCAGGCGGGGATCAGGACGGCGAAGATGCCGATCGAGCCGATGGCGGCGGCGATGACGACGCCTGCGTGGTCTTTGCCGAGGCCGGTGAATTCGGCGAAGCGGCTGCTGTCGCGTTCGTCGGAGATCAATGCGGCGAGCATGGCGCCGCCGATCAGGGGGAGGGCGATCGAGAAGAGCAGAGGCGGTGAGAAGCGGAAAAGCCGCTCCCAAAAGGGCCAGAGGAGGAGGCTGACGACTCCTGCCGAGCCTGCCGAGATGGCGATGACCCGCATCAGCAGCAGGACTTGGTTGTTCCAGTCCCGCCGTCCGTCTCCG
>JAVBUI010000107.1:0-5239 GCA_031555495.1 Victivallaceae bacterium
CGGGCGCTTTGATTGATGAAGTCGACGTGGTGGTCGAACTCATCGGCGGCACCACCGTTGCCAAAACGTTGATCCTCAAGGCCCTCAACGCCGGCAAGCCGGTCGTCACCGCCAACAAGGCCCTCCTCGCGCTCCACGGCGAAGAGCTCTTCGCCGCCGCCGAAAAGGCCGGCGTCGACCTCTGCTTCGAAGCCGCCGTAGCCGGCGGCATTCCGATCATCAAGGCGCTGCGCGAAGGCCTTGCCGCCAACCGGATCAAGCGCATTTACGGCATCATGAACGGAACCTGCAACTACATCCTGACCCGCATGGAGAACGAAGGCGCCGATTTCGCCGCCGTGCTCGCCGACGCGCAGAAGTTAGGCTACGCCGAAGCCGAGCCGTCGCTCGACATCGACGGCTTCGACACCGCCCACAAGGCGGCGATCCTGGCCTCGCTCGCCTACGGCCGCTGGTTCGGACTCGATCCATTGTATGTGGAAGGCATCCGCAACCTTTCGCTCGCCGACATCCGCTACGCCGACGAGCTCGGCTACCGGATCAAGCTCCTGGCAATCATCAAAGAAATCGACGGCAATATCCAGCTTCGCGTCCATCCGACGCTGATTCCCAAGTCGACCCTGATCGCCAATATCTCCGACGTTTTCAACGGCGTCCTCGTGGACGGCGACACCGTCGGCAGCACGCTCTTCTACGGACGCGGCGCGGGCCGCAACGCCACTGCCAGCGCGGTGGTCGCCGACCTTGCCGACATCGCGCTCAACATCGCAAGCTCCTCGCCGCGCCGGGTGTCGTTCCGCAATGCGCCGCTTTTCTCCGGCATCACGCCGATGGAGAAGGTGACCAGCCGTTACTATCTGCGGCTCTCGGTCAAAGACGTCTCCGGCGTCATCGCCTCCATCGCCAAAGTTCTGGCCGACAAAGACATCAGCATCTCCAGCCTGATCCAGCACGAAACCCCCGGAACCGAAGCGGTTCCCCTGGTGATTCTGACCCACGAGGCCGAAGAAGCGCAGATCCGGGCCGCCGTATCCGAACTTGAAAAGCTCGACGCCGCCTGCGACCGCGTCCGGCTTTTCCGCATTGAAGATCTCTAAGAGCTTATCAACTAATAAAGAAATGTTATAACGTAGCGCCGAAATTCCAGCCGCGAAGTCTGGAAAAATCGGCGATAATGGAGTTATCGATGATTTTTACAGACAAGTGGATGGATTTTCGCCGCAAGTTAGAACATTTTGGCTTATTCGTTGATAAGCTCTAAAACAGGAACATTCATCATGGGACAACATACGGTAGAAAAAATCGGCGGAACCTCGATGACCCGTTTCGGCGAACTGATGAAGAACATCCTGATCGGTTCGCGCAAAGGCCCGGAGCTTTATAACCGGCTTTTCGTGGTTTCGGCCTACGGCGGTATCACCAACTTCCTCCTGGAAGACAAGAAAACCGGCGAGCCCGGCATCTACGGCAAATTCGCGGTCGGTGACCCGCTCTGGGAAGACAAGCTCGAAGAGACCCGCGGTGAAATGATCCGCCTCAACGAGAGCTTCGTCCCGCTCGGGCTCGACCTCCAGGCGGCCAACGATTTCGTGACCGAACGCATGCACGGTATCCGCGACGCGCTGCGGAATTTAGTCCAGCTCCGCACCTTCGGCCATTTCCAGGCCAAGGATTACTTGCCTGCCAGCCGCGAATTCCTGAGCTCGGTCGGCGAGGCCCACAGCGCCTTCAACTCGGTGCTGATTCTGCGCAAGCACGGCGTCAACGCCCAGCTGGTCGACCTGACCGGCTGGAAAGACAACACGAGCTGTACCATCGAACAGATGATGGAACGCCATCTCTCCGGCCTCAACTTCGCCGAATGCATGCCGATCGTCACCGGCTACGTCAAGTGCGCCGAGGGGATCATGAACCGCTTCGACCGTGGCTACAGCGAAATCACCTTCAGCAAACTCGCCGTCCTGACCGCCGCCCGTGAGGGAATCATCCACAAAGAATACCATCTCTCGACCGGCGACCCCAAACTGATCGGAGCCGACAAGGTGCGCACCATCGGCAACACCAACTTCGACATCGCCGACCAGCTCGCCGACCTCGCGATGGAGGCGATCCATCCCAAGGCGTCTAAGGAGATGGAGCACAAGAATATTCCGATCCGGGTCACCAACGCCTTCGACCCCGCCAGTCCCGGCACCTTGATCAGCAAGGATTACGTTTCTCCGACGCCGCGCGTCGACATGATCTGCGGGCGCTGCGACCTCATCGCGATCGAAGTCTTCGACCCCGAAATGGTCGGACAGAGCGGTTACGACTACCATCTGCTCGAGAGCCTGACTCAGAACAAGATCAGCTACATCGCCAAAAACACCAACGCCAACACCATCACGCACTACGTTTCGGAACGTTCGCGCAATCTGTCAAAATGCCTCGAGCAACTCGAGCACGCCTTCCCCGGCGCGACGATCACCACCCGCCGCGTGGCGGTCGCGGCGGTGCTCGGCAGCAATATGAAGCTCCCCGGCTTCCTCTCCCGCGCGGCGGCGGCGCTGGCGGGCGCGAACATCAACGTCCTGGCGCTCGACCAGTGCATGCGCCAGGTCAACATGCAGTTCATCATCGACCGCGATGATTTCAAGAAAGCGCAAATTGCCCTCCATCACGAATTTGTCGAAAAAGAAAAACACTAAACCCGGATTGGCGCCATGGCAGAAGAATTGCAACAGTTATTCAATCGTATCAACTCGGAATGTCTGGAAAAAGCGGAACAGGAGAAGAACGAGATTCTCTCTGCCGCCCGGGCCGAAGCCGCCCGCATCATAGCTGAAGCCAAAAAAGAGGCCGCCGAGCGGGAAAAAGCCGCTGAGGCCGCCGCCGCCGGGTTTCAGAAACGCGCCGAAGCCGCCGCCAGGCAAGCCGCGCGCGACGTGATCCTCGCGCTCCGCGGGGAACTGGAAGCCCGCCTCGCACGCGCCATCGACGAAAACGCCGCCAAGGCATTGACGCCCGAATTCATGGCGGGCCTGGTCAACGACCTCGCCGCCGCCTTCGTCAAAAACCCGGGCGGCGAAATCACCGTCCTCGCCGCTGCCCGCGACGCCGGGAAGCTAAAGGACGCGCTCAAGGCCACGCTGAATGAAAGCTTCCGCCAAAACGCCGCCGTCTTCACGGCGACCGGCGTCAAAAGCGGTCTGCAAATCAGCTTCAACGGTTCCGATGTCTACTACGACTTCAGCGACGCGGCGATCCGCGACCTGTTGTCGGGCTATCTCGGCGGAGAACTCGCCAGGCTTTTCGAAGCCGATGAGCAATAACGAAAGCACCGCATCATGGCAGGCAATTACTACTACTTCTGTTCTCAGTTGCCGGTGCTCGTGTTCAACGCTTCGCCGCCGATGACGCCCGCCGAATTCGACGTCCGCGCCGCCGAACTGCTTGGAGCAAAAGACGCGAATTATCTTGCGCATTGTTCCTGTTGCGCCATCGCGGACACAGCCCGGCTCCCGGCGACTTCGGTGGCGGGGCGCTATCGCATTTATGAACTCGCCCTGAGCGGCGAAATCGCCCGTCTCCGGGCCGCCGCGCGCAACGCCGGAACACCGCTTTTGCTGCCCCCCGAAATGAACGAATTCACCACGCTTCGCGACTCGGTCACGGCGGCGGCTTCCGCCCCGAATCCGCTGGAGCGCCAGAACCGGATCGACCAGCTCCGCTGGAAAAAAATCGAAACGCTCGAAGTCGGCAACGAATTCACCGTCGAATGGGCGGCCTGCTACCGGTTGAAACTCTCTTTGCTCGAGAAACGCCGCCTCTATCGCGACGAAACCGGACGCGAAAACTTCCGGAACGCGGTCGACCGCATCGACCGCAATTCCGCCGAATAATAGAGTAAAAAACAATGACATAATAAACAAGCCCTCGCTTGAAGTCATAACATCATGATAAAGAGCGGGGTCTCCGGAGAGTCGCAGAAGCCGCGAACGCAGCCGCTGGGCGAACTTTTTGGAGAAAAGGAGATTGAAGAGAATGCCGGAGAAAACAGGTAAGATCGTCGGCGTCAACGGCAACATGCTGACCGTTGAATTCAACACCGGCGTTTCACAGAACGAAGTGGCCTACGCCGCCCTCGCCGGAGGCGAACGCCTCAAGTGCGAGGTCATCCGGGTGCGCGGAAACCGCGCCGACATGCAGGTTTTTGAAGACGCGGGCGGCCTCAAAATCGGCGACGCGGTCGAGTTCACCGGAGAGCTCCTGAGCGTCGAACTCGGTCCGGGACTGCTGACCGCCGTTTTTGACGGCTTGCAAAATCCGCTTTCGCTGCTGGCCGAAAAATCCGGTTTCTTCCTCCAGCGCGGCCTTTACCTCAAGGCCCTCGACCGCGAAAAGCTCTGGGATTTCACCCCGAGCGCCAAAGCGGGCGACAAGGTCGTCGCCGGGGACCGCATCGGCTCCGTGCCGGAAGGGATTTTCAAACACCACATCATGATCCCCTTCTCCTGGCGCGGCGAATGGGAAATCGTTGAAATCAAGGCATCTTCACAACTCAAGATCGCCGATTCCGTGGCCCTCGTCCGCAACGCCGGGGGAGAAGAGCGGAATGTTACCATGCTTCAATTCTGGCCGGTCAAGATTCCGATCACCGATTATCAGGAAAAGCTGCTGCCTGAAAAAACGCTGATCACCCAGATGCGGAGCATCGACACCTTTTTCCCGGTCGCGCGCGGCGGCACCTTCTGCACCCCCGGCCCCTTCGGCGCGGGCAAGACCGTGCTTCAGCACGCCCTGAGCCAGAACGCCGAAGCCGACGTCGTGATCATCGCCGCCTGCGGCGAGCGGGCGGGCGAAGTCGTCGAGATCCTCCGCGAATTCCCGCACCTCAAGGACCCGCGCACCGGGCGGACGCTGATGGACCGCTCGATCATCATCTGCAATACCAGCAGCATGCCGGTAGCCGCGCGCGAAGCGTCGGTTTACACCGCGGTGACGCTGGCCGAATATTACCGCCAGCAGGGACTGAACGTGCTGATGCTGGCCGACTCGACCTCGCGCTGGGCCCAGGCGATGCGCGAAATGTCCGGCCGCCTCGAAGAAATCCCGGGCGAAGAAGCGTTCCCGGCTTATCTGGAATCGCTGATCGCCGCCTTTTACGAACGCGCGGGGCTGGTCAAGCTCCGCACCGGCGAACTCGCCAGCGTCACCATCGGCGGCGCGGTGAGCCCGGCGGGCGGCAACTTCGAGGAGC
>JAVBUI010000084.1:0-4113 GCA_031555495.1 Victivallaceae bacterium
CGGACTTCTACAGCGTGATCATTCACCGCGCTTACGGGCTGCTTTCCCGGCGCGGGCTGCTGCCGGAGCCGCCGGAAAAGCTGCTGGCCGAACCCAAGTACAAAATCGACTTCGTTTCCAAAATCGCGCTCTCGATCAAGAAGTTGGAAAGCCTCGGCTGGTTGCAGACCGAAGCCGCGCTCGGCAATGTCGCGGCGATCAAGCCGGATATCATGGATAACTTCAAGCTCGACGACGTTTCCCGCGATATCTCGCTGGTCAACGGCGCGAATCCGGGCTGGCTGGTGCCGACACGGGAACGCGACGCCGTCCGCCAGGCCCGCGCCGAACAGGCGGCGCAACAGGCGCAGGCGGAAATGTTGATGCAGGGGGCGGCGTCTGCCAAAGGGCTTGACCGGAAGCCGGAGCCGGGAAGTCCGCTCGATGCGGTGATGACCGGGGAGGGGGTGTAAATGCCGGTCGAACCGAAAAAGCTTCGCCGGGCGTTCCGGGTGGTGGCGGCGACGGAGGAAGGGCAAGTGGTATTGGACTATCTTGCTTCTTTCTGCCGGGTCGGAGAGGATCTTTTCGTCAGGACCTCCAACGAACGCGAAAACTGTTACATGCAGGGGCGGCAGTCGGTCGCCCTTGAGATCGAACGGCAACTTCAACTTGAGGTGAAAGATGAGTGAAGAGAAGAAGGGTACTTATAATTTTGAGGGACGCGCGTTTTTTTCGCTGAAGAGCGGCAAGCAGGTGGCGCACCTCGACGACGGCAACGCCGTGATCTTTGAACCCGGCTGCGCCGGGCCGCATACGCGGCAGCTCGCGGACTGGCTGCGCGAAAACGGCTTGCAGTTCGCCAATCTGCCCGCTCCCGTCAGCTCCGCGCCTCCGGCTCCGCCGGTTCCCCCGGTTCTGCCGAAAACGGAAATTCCGAAGGAAAAAGCCGTTACTCTCGCCGGAGCTGCGGACGATGCTTCCGGTAATTCCGATGAAGCAGAAAAAACGCCGCCTTCGCCCGCCAAGCTGGTGATCGAGGATATTCCCGCCGAACTCCTGCCGCCCTTTGACCCGATGCTCGGCACTTCGACGCCCGGCTTCGGCGATTACGTCAGACGCCATAAACTCAACAAAGACCAGGTCGGCGCTCTGCTCCGGCGGCTGGAACGCAAATAACTGAAAGGAAAACGCAATGGCTGAAGAAATCAGAACCATCCTCGGCGGAGCCGGGGAGGGAGAGACGCAAGACCCGCCGCCGGTGAAAACCGAAGAGGTCGTTACTCCGGTAGCCCCGGTAGCTCCGGCTTCGACGCTGACTTTCGACAAGGTGGTGTCCGCCGATGGCGCATTGGCCGACAACTGGCGCGATCTGCTGCCGGAAAACCTGCGCGGCGAAAAGAGCCTCGACAACATCAAGAACTTTTCGACGCTGGCGCAGAGCTATGTTCACGGTCAGAAGGCGATCGGGGCCAACAAAGTGGCTCTCCCCGGCGAACACGCAACCAAAGAAGAGCTCGACGCCTACTACAACGCCACCGGCCGCCCCGAAACGCCGGAGAAGTATGAGTTCAAGGGGGCGCTCCCGGAGGGCTTTACGCTCGATAAAGCGGAACTCGGTGAATTCAAAAAATACGCCCATGAGCGGGGATTTTCGCAAGCCGACTATCAATCGGCGCTTGAATTCGACTTGATCCGCGCGCAAAAGGCGGACGAACGCGCCATTGCCGACTGGAATGCCGAATTCGAGCGGAGCGAAGCCGAGCTCAAACAGCAGTACGGCGCGAATTACGATTCGGTGATCGCCCAGTGCAACAAGGCGCTCGACACCTTCGGCCTGACCGAAATCATGGCGGGGAACCGGCTGCTGAACAACGCCGGTTTCATCCGGGCGATGGCCGACGTCGGGGCGAAAATTTCCGAATCGCGGCTCAAGGGCGGCGATCCGGTGGTCGTCGCCGATCCCGCCTCCAGGCTCAACGAAATCAACAGCAATCCCGACGATCCCTATCACAAGGCCGATCATCCCGCCCACAAGGCGCGGGTCGAAGAGGTCGGTCGGCTGCTGGAGGCCGTTGCCAAGGGCAAAAAGTAACGGTTCCGGTTTTCAAAAAAGGCGGCAGCAATGCCGCTCTTTTTTTTGCGGAAATATTTCAATTCGCGATTTGCTATATTGAGTTCTTAGAAAACCGGCGACGCGGGGAGACTTGCAAGGTTCCGCAATCCGGTTCTTCAGCGGGGAGGGGCCCCGCGTCCGATCCTGCAAGGGGCAATCGAGATAAGCTCGTGTTCAAAATGCCGCTAAACAGAAGGATTCAAAACTATGGCGGAACTCAATCAGGTTTATGTGAACCAGTACAGCGCGAACTGCTACGCGATGGCGCAGCAGCGCCGCAGTCGCCTCGCTTCTCTCGTGACGCGTGAGAATGAAATGAAGGGCGAACTCAAAATGCTCGAACGCGTCCACCCGACCGCAGCGGTGCGGGTGAACTCCAAATACGATGATTCCCCGATCATCCATACCCCGTTCAGCCGCCGGGCGCTGCGGGCGTTTGAATACGCCTGGGGCGATATGGTCGATTGGCAGGATGATTTGAATATCCTGATCGATCCCACCGGCAAAATTACCCAGGCCGGAGCTGCGGCGCTGGGGCGGACGATGGATGACATCATCATCGAACAGGGGATTTTCGGCGTCGCCTACGAAGGGAAAGAGGGAACCACTCCGGTTCCGTTCCCGGATTCGCAGAAGGTTTCGATCACCGCCGGAGGCACTTCCGGCAATGTCGGCTTGAATGTCGAAAAGCTGATTCAGACGCGTTCGATCCTCGGCGATTCCGAGCTTGATCTCGACGATCCGGCGGAAGAGCTCTATTTCGTCTACACGCAAAAGCAGCTGGACGACTTGCTTCGCACGACCGAAGTCAAGAGCATCGACTACAACGCCGTCAAGGCGCTCTACGACGGCAAGATCGATTACTTCATGGGCTTCAAGTTCGTCAGGATGTCCAAGAAGCGGATTCCGGCGACGGTGCTCGAAAGCGGCCGGTCGCGCGGCTGTTTCGCGTTTGCGAAGTCCTGCGTGGTCTACGCCGAGCCGCAGCCGATCAGCGGGCGGATCGCCGAACGCGCCGACAAGAATTTCAACTGGTACAGCCACATGAAGATGAAGGGCGGGGCGACCCGCTTTCAGGACGAAGGCGTCGTGTGGACTCCGTGTTTCGAAGCGTAGCCGAACGTCGGCTTCGGGGTAGCGGGCCGGTCGCTTTCGCTCTCTCGGCCCGGCCGGGTACTGAAAATCAATATAGAAGGAAAAAATCATGGGAATTGTAAACAGCAATGTCGCTACCAGGCAGCAGCCTTATTCGACGGTCAAAAACATGCCGCCCGATTGCGGCGGCCGGGTGCGGATCGCGGCGGGTTCCTACCTCCCGGCGGGCAATGAGGTTGCCGGAACGGTGATCAACCTCGCCAAGCTCCCCAAAGGGGCGCGGCTGCTGCCGTCCTCGAAACTCTACTTCGCCGCCGGGCAGAATGCGGCGCTGACCGTCAAAGTCGGCGACGCCGCCAAGAGCGACCGGTATTTCGCCGCCGCCGCGCCCGGCGCGGCCGCCGCCGTGGTTCCGCTGGCCGCCAACGCGCACGGGAATGATGTGCTGGCCGAAGAAGGGTTCGTATTCATCACCACCGGAGCGCAGACTTTGACCGCCTCGGCGATCTCGTTTGAGCTCTATTACGTGATCGATTGATTCACAAGGGGGCGGCACGGGCGTCAGGTAGCCGACGCGTTTTCCTCCGTGCCGCCCTCTTTTTAGGGAGACTTGATTATGGACAGCGTCACCATCTGCAACCTCGCGTTATCGATGCTCGGTGCGCCGCAGATTGTTTCATTCGACGACAAGCAGAACAACAACGCCAAACTCTGCAAGACCTTTTACCCGATCCTGCGCGATCGGGTTCTGCGCGATCACTTCTGGAGCTTCGCCGTCACCGCCGCGCCGCTGCGGCAGCTGCGCGAAGAGAGCATTGTTCCTTCGCTGCCGCTGGTCTGCGCCCTGCCGGGGAACCTGATCCGGGTGATCGAACTTGTGCCATGCGGACCATACCGCCGGAACGGGAAGAAAATCATGGTCG
>JAVBUI010000198.1:0-2551 GCA_031555495.1 Victivallaceae bacterium
CGGACTCAAGGAGCGCTTCGGGCAACTGCTCTTGATCAACGGCAAACTCCAGACCCCGACCGACGCCGCCGGGCCCGGCACGATTTTCGCGGTCGCTAAATTGAAGGACACTCACTTCGGCGACACGTTGAGCTCGATTCCCACCGCCAAGGAGCTCCCGCCGATCGATTATCCGCACCCGGTGATGTCCTACGCCCTCGCCGCCGCCAAGAACGGCGAAGACGACAAGATGCTCACCGCGCTTCACAAAATGACCGAGTGCGACCCGACCCTCAAGGTCGGGCGGCAGGAGGAAACCCACGAACTCCTCCTCTCCGGCATGGGCGACCAGCACCTGGCAATCGCACTGCGGCGGCTGAAGGACGTCTACAAGGTCGACGCGCTCCTCTCCGCGCCCAAAATTCCGTACCGCGAAACCATCACAACCCCCGCCGAAGCCTCTTATCGGCACAAAAAGCAGTCGGGCGGTTCGGGCCAGTTCGCCGAAGTCCATCTGCGGATCTGCCCCAATGAGGCCGGTTACGAATTCGCCAACGACGTCGTCGGCGGCGCGATTCCCAAGAACTTCATCCCGGCGGTCGAAAAGGGCGTCCAGGAAACCATGGTCCGCGGCCCCCTGGTCGGCTGCCGCGTCGAACGGATCAAGGTCTCGGTTTTCGACGGCAAGGACCACCCGGTCGACTCCAACGAAATGGCCTTCAAAATCGCCTCCCGCACCGCTTTCAAGGAAGCGATCAACAAGGCCAAGCCGGTCTTGCTCGAGCCGGTGATGACGCTCCGGATCCTGGTCCCGGAAGCCTACATGGGCGACATTACCGGCGATCTCAACCACAAACGCGGCCGGATTCTCGGCATGGACGCCGAAGAGGGCCTCCAGGTAGTCAACGCCGAAGTCCCGATGGCCGAAATGCAGAAATACGCCACCGAGCTCCGCAGCATGACCCAGGGACGCGGATCGTTTGAAATGGAATTCGCCCGCTACGAGCAAGTTCCCGCCAACGTCTCCGGCCCGATCATCGCCAAATACCAGGCTTCACTGGCGGAAGACAAGGAATAAAGGTTATTATTGCTTCGGCGCGCGTCACGCAAAAACGTGACGCGCGTTTTTTTTGCAATCCCGTCCGGAACGCCTCCTTGCATTTTCCGGTTGGCGGAGTATTATTTTCAATCATGACAAAAATACTTTTATTATTCCTTCTGTTCCTGACCGCCGCCGCCGGGGCGATCACGCTGCCCGCCGGTTCTCCGCTCTACCGCGACACCGACCCTAAAAAAGGGCCGGTCGGACGGCTGCCCGAAGCGGTCGCGCTGCCGGATTCGGACAAACCCATCCGCGCTTTTTTCGCCAATCATCCGATGGCCTACTACAGTGACTTTTACCGCCTCGCGCTGCCGGACGGAAAGGAGGTCTTCGCCGCGCCGCACGTGGTCATCGACCAAACGGAATCCGGCGTCCGCTTCACCATCGGCGCGCCGCCGCCCGCCGGGCGCGGCGCGCTCCTGGCGCTCTGCGGCATCCTGGCCGGCGCGGGCGCAATCGCCTTTATCCGGCTTCGCAAATCCCCCGGCTTCGCCGGATCGGCCAAAGAGAAGTGGCTCCTTTTCGCACTGCTGATTCTGTTCCGCCAGCTTTTGATGCTTAATTTGCTGTCAAGGACCAACAACCTCATTTGCGCGCCGGGGGACGAGCCGGGATATCTGAAAGTCGCGCTCGACGTGCTGCAAAACCGCTGGGACGGCCCGTGGTCATACCCGATCGGACACGGCTTGCTGTTTCTGCTGCCCGCTGCGTGGCTTACCGGGGCGCAGAGTTACTATGAATTGGCGATCGGCTTTTCGTACTTTTCAGCGCTGGTGCTCGCGCCCGCGAGCATCGGAATCGGTTTCCTGGCGCTCCGGGAGCTCGGGGTCTCGGCGCGCAAGGCGTTCGCGGGATGCCTCCTGTGGGTGGTTTTTCCGTTTTTCTGGCGTTACATCCCGATCTGGGACGCGGGGTTGTTCACCAGTTATTTCGACTTCGCCTCCGCCCGGATGAGCTTCTTCAACTACACCATCGAAATCGCCACCGGGTTCAATATGATGAGCGACACGCCGTCGACGTTCCTCCTGATCCTGACGCTTTACACGGCGCTCCGGATGCCGCCCCGGCTTCGAAGCATCGCAATCGTTTCGGCGCTTTTCGCGCTCTCTTGCCTGGTGCGCCTCAACAATATCTTCTTCGCCCCGGCGGTCGGCTACGCGCTCTATACCCGGCACCGCGAACAAATCCGCTGCCTTCGCTATCTCGGATGGGGACTCCTGATCGGAACGGGGGTGTATCTTGCTTTGATCGCGGTTCAACTTTACGTCAACTGCCGCCAGTTCGGCTCGCCTTTCACCTTCTCTTACGTGCTCCATTACGTGGAAAACGCGCCGGGCTCCCGCCCCGCCGACGGCTTCCGCTGGTCAACCTTCTTCCGGAGCAACAACGTCAACTTCCTGGCCGGAAGCAACTTCGCGATCTGGACGCTCGGCATTTGCGGGCTGTTGTTTCTGCGGAACGTCCGGCTGC
>JAVBUI010000144.1:0-7937 GCA_031555495.1 Victivallaceae bacterium
TCGGCGGCTTTTTCCAGATGCCGCCGCGCCTGGTCGAAATGATGAACCGCGGCATACCTCCTCGCCCGCTCGATGTGATTCTTGGCGGACGGCATGATCCATTGCCAGCCGAAATACCCGCCGAGAATCACCGCCGCCGAAAGCGCCACCGCGACGACCTTCAGCCAGAGATAAGAGCGAACGTGCGTCTCGTACTGATCCCAGAAGCGCATTTCAACATAGGAAACCGTCACGACGTCTCCGTCGCGCAGCATTCTTCCGCTGTCGTTGAGGTTGCTCGAAAGTTTCGCCCCGTTGACCATCGTCCCGTTTCGACTTCCCATATCCTTGATCCAGCTGCTGCCGTCGCTTTTCTGCTCGATGGCGGCGTGGATCTGCGATATGACCGTATCGCTGAACACAATATCGCAACTGCCGGACGAACCGATTTTGATCTGCTCCTTGTCAAGCTCATACAACGTGCCTTTGGCGGCGCCGTTCAACTGTTCGAGTCGGTTGCAGTGATGGGACGCGCGACTGACGCGTTCAAGCGCGGACTCGACGCACAGCTTGCAATCTCCGACGCCGATCTGGTCGCCGACGGCAAGCTTGCGGCTTTGTATCTTTTCGCCTTTCAAGTAAATGCCGTTCCGGCTGTCGGTATCCTCAATGAACAAGTGCCCGCGCTTCCGGTAAATTCTCGCATGCCGGTTGCTTGCGGACTTATCAGTGTACGGTATTTTCCAGGTGCACGAGGAATCCCGGCCGATATCGATTTCATCAACGACCGACGACGAGTCAAGCTCATGGAGAACCTGATTGTCAAGTTCAAAGCGCAGCAGCATTGCTTTCGGCTTAAATTTCAGTCCCATTTGTCCTGCCTGATTTTATGAAACCGCAGGTCTTCATCCGAGGAAAACACGGCTTTCAAGTTTTCGCGCACCTGCTCGAGTTCTCTTTTTTGATCACGGTTCCTGGCGCGGAAAAATGCGATTTTCTGCGCATTGAACCATGCGATCTGGTTTTCGCGAAGTGTTTTGAGCAATTCGCGGGCCACTTTATATTCGTCGGCGCCATCCTTGCCGGAGCGCGATTTCACCAGGGCGCTGCGAAGAAGATAATCGGCTTTTTCCCATACCGAAGGCGAACGCCGCAACAGCAATGATTTCGCCTCCGCAATATTGGATGCGGCGTCGGTATCGCGTTGTATTTTCATTCCTTCCCAGTGCGTCAGCAAAAAATCCGGGGAAAAACGGAAAAAACACACCGCCTGGATAAAACCCTCCGCCCGCCAGCGCTCCCGGGTCGGAATTTCCTTCAACAGAATGAACGTCCAATCCTCGTAGCGCAGAAACACGGCAAATCCGAAAAACGACTCATTGTCGACGGTCCTGCTGTAAGACGCGCACAGATACGGAATCCCGTGATCGCCCTGGTAAAAACCGACCGGAAGAATCGCATCGAAATTCCAGTTTTCCGAACTTTGCGTCTTCGCCGCGATCCAGTTTTCAAATCCGCGCACGCGATCTTCACGCAGGGCTCCGGCATTTTGAAAATATTCGACCATCATGCGAAATGGAACATCCTGATATTTGCCGAGCCGGGTATCGACCTCCAGCGCCCCGGGCGACCGGGTCACCACAGTCGCGGGAACCGCCGGATATTCGATGTCGATATCCTTGCTCCAGGGGCATCCCTCGAACTTGGCGACCTCGGACATTTCGACGCCTTTCGCATTGACCGGCCAAGAGACGAACTTCTCCGGCACGCGATAGACGAACAGCCAATATACGAGAATCAATGCGCCGACAAGAGCGATTCCGATTGCAGCGTATATCCCATATTTTTGTGTCTGTTGTTTCTGATGACTTCCCTTCAGGAATTCCAACTCTTCAGGCGACGCCATCCGGGTCTGCATGGCGATCGTCTCATGATCACCGACGTTTTCCGTCGGCGGAGGAGCCGGGACCGCCGCCTGAATCTGCGCCGAAACAGGGCCGGGCGCCGGAATGGGACCGGCTTCAAGTCCGGTCGGCTGGTCGTCGTCAAGGACGGTATTGACGGCATCAACCTCCACGGGAAGCGCCTCCAACACAAATTTCACTTCTTCCCCCAACTTGATTTCCTGTCCGGCAAACAGCTCCTTGCGCTCCCCGATTATCAGGGGCACGCCATCGATCTGCGTAGAACGCGAGCTCAAATTGTCAAGAACCACACCATTGGCGGTCAAAGTCAGAATCACATGCCGCCCCGACACATCCGGACTGCCGAGCTGAACTTCGTTGGCGCGCGAACGCCCGATTGAGAGCGCGTGGCCCGCAATCGGGAAAATTTCCCCCTCCAACTCTCCCCCAGTGAATTTAATGCGATATTTCATTTCATGATCGCTCCTAAGCCGCTTGCCTGGATTTTCAGGTAAACCGGAGCTCCGATCACGATGAAAACCGCAGGCATGATGAATAATGCAATCGGTAGAATCATTAAGGAAGGGGCGCGCGCCGCTTTGCGTTCCGCGCGGTTGAACCTGGCCCGCCGCATCTCTTCGGCCTGAATCCTCATCGTATCGACAATCGAAGCCCCGACTTCGGTCCCGTGCGCGACCGCGGCGGTGAAGGACCTGAATTCATCCGTCTGTATCCGCCCGGCCA
This sequence comes from Victivallaceae bacterium, assembly GCA_031555495.1. Classification (GTDB taxonomy): domain Bacteria; phylum Verrucomicrobiota; class Lentisphaeria; order Victivallales; family Victivallaceae; genus JAVBUI01. The sequence goes on from JAVBUI010000144.1 coordinate 2,628, forward strand.
TATCCTCAAGCGCTTCGACCCGCGTCTTGCCCAATTCAAGCTGGCGAAGCATCACGCCGAATTCGATCGCCAGCGGATTGGTTTTCTGCTCCGTGGAGACGTAATAACGGATGGCGGCGGTGAAATCCAGTCCGGCGCGCATCGCGGAACCGATCAGGTCGATTGCGAAAGGCAGATTTTTCATGATCTCGTTCTGCCGCTTGTCGGCCTCGCTTGCCACCGTCATCGATGGAAAAATAAAACCGACAAAGCCACAGATCAGCGCCGCAAAAACCGCAAACCCGGCACGGGGCGCCGCAGCCAGAAGCACCAGCGCCGGAATCAACAACCCCAATATTCCCAGCAGCGTTTCCGCGACCAAAACCATCTCCGGAGCAAGACGGATATTGGCGACAATCAGTTGGTTGCGCAGTTTTTCGGCCCGCTCCGGCTGCAGCGCCGCGATCTGCCGTCCCAATGCGGCAGGACACATTGCCAACAGCCGATAGAGACTGCGAAATAAAAACGGCAGTTTCTTCGCCTCAACGTTCTCCCTTGGCCCTCGCGGCGCACTGACAAATATCTGCATGAAAACGTATGACAGGAAAACCACCATAAAAACAATGAGAGAGGTAAATATGGAATTCGTCCCGTTCACGACTACACCTCCACCGTAACGATTTTGTTGATGACCAGAAAGCCGATAGTCACCAGAAGAGCAATCACGCCGATCGCGCACCAGCCGATCCCGGTGGTCAGCATCGGTCCCATCAAGTCCGGGTCGATCAAATACAAGACAATGAAGGCCGCAATCGGCGCCAGGGACATCGCAATCGCCTCAAAGCGTCCCTGCGCCGTCATATTTTTCAACCGTTCCTGAAACTCGGTCCTTCCGCGAATCATTTCGACCATTTTCTCCAGGACGTCGACCAAGCTCCCCCCTGATTTGGTGGTCAGGCGAATCGTCGTAACCAGAAGGCGTAAATCTTCACACGGCATTCTTTCGTTCAGCCGTGTCAGAGCGTCCGGCAATTCCAATCCAAGCCGGTACTCCCGCAATACGATTGCCAGTTCTTCCTGCATGGGGTCGGCCATTCGTTTCGAAACGGCTTCCAGCGCCTGCGGCAACGCCAGCCCCGAACGCATCCCATTGGCCAGCCCCATGGTGAGGTCGAGCAATTTTGTTTCAAAAGCAACCTTGCGGCTGTGCGCTTTCCACCCATAATACCACAACGGGACCATATACCCCAGCGCGCCGGCGGCGCAAGCTCCCGGAATATAAATCAGCGGATTCAATACACCGGCGGTAACAAAAACCGACAAAACCGCAGCGCCGGAAAACAACGAAACCGTGATGCGCCGCTGCAGCAGTTTCACCGGTGCAATAAATCGCTTGATGGAGTCATAGCGGCCGTCGCCGCGCTTTTCAAGGCGTTCGGTCGCCGCCTTGTAGGCGATGGTTGCGATGAGGTAACCGCTGAAGGCCGTCGCCGCAAAAATCAAGATTAAGTTCATCATTTCCATATCGCCGTGATTCCTATGTTTGCGGTACAAACACCGACATATCAAGTTTCAGTTTGCCGCTGCGCCGCAATTCCTCCACAAAATAGGGGATATTGCCGGTCGCGGAATGTTTCCCGATCACCTGCCCGGACTGATCCATTCCCGATTGCTCGAAGGTGAAAATATCCTGCAGCAAAATCACATCGCCTTCGCGTCCGGAAACTTCCGATATCTGCACTACTTTTCTCGCCCCGTCGGCCAGGCGGCTCTGCTGGACGACCAGATCGACCGCGGACGCGATCTGCTCTCGAATCGCTTTTGAAGGAAGGTCGAAGCCGGCCATCATAACCATATTTTCCAACCGGGTCAGCGCATCGCGCGGATTGTTGGCATGGCAGGTGGTCAGCGAGCCGTCATGTCCGGTATTCATCGCCTGCAACATATCGAGCGCTTCCGCTCCGCGACATTCGCCAACAATGATCCGGTCCGGCCGCATGCGAAGCGTATTGACCACCAGATCGCGGATCGAGATTTTTCCCTTGCCTTCGATGTTGGCGGGACGGGCTTCGAGCCCGACCAGGTTCCGGTGGGTCAGCTTCAGCTCGGCGGAATCTTCGATGGTAATCACCCGCTCCCCCTGCGGAATGAACAAAGACAACACGTTGAGGAGGGTCGTTTTCCCCGAACCGGTTCCTCCCGAAACCAGAATATTCTGCCTTGACTTCACCGCCTCTTCGAGAAAAAGGGCCATTTCACGGGTCATGCTGCCGAATCCGACCAGATCGTCGGTTGTCAGCTTTTTGTCCGCGAACTTGCGAATCGTCACCGAAGCGCCGCGCAACGCAAGCGGCGGGATGATCGCGTTCACGCGCGAGCCGTCCGGCAACCTGGCGTCGACCATAGGCGACGCCTCGTCGACATGGCGTCCCAGCGGCTCGACGATCCGCTGAATAATGGAAAGTAGGTGCTGGTTGCTGAAAAATCGCACTCCGCTCTCATACAGCCGTCCGCTGCTTTCCACAAATATCGTATCCGGTCCGTTGATCATGATTTCCGAAATTCTCGGAGACCGCAAAAGCGGCGTGATCGGGCCGAATCCAATCAACTCATCCAGCAGCGCCTGACGAAACAAATCAAGCGGAATCTGGCGCGGAATCTCGTGACGCCGCTCACGCAAAACCTGATCCAGACACCGCTCCGCCTTTTGAACCATCTCGTCGTTAGCGATATCCTTCAGGGCGTCTTCCGAAAGATTGAGCTTTTCGAGGATGTCTTCGTGAATCCTGCGCTTGAGTTCCATGCTTTCTCTTTCATAAAGCACGGAAGCGTTCTTGAATTCATCGATGAAATTATTGACCTGGGCCGGGGGCGATTCGACCGCCGCCGCTTTGACCGGCGGCGCTGCCGGAATATCGCCTTTTTCGGATAGCCGGATCGAATAGCCGGCGATGCCGATCACGCTTTTTTCATCGAAAGGCGTCATTTCGGTGATCGCCCTGCCGTCGATCCGGGTTCCGGCGGCGCTGCCGGTATCTTCCGCGAACCAGTTCCCGTTGAGGCAAAGCAAACGGGCGTGTTTACGGGAAACGCCATTCCCCGCAAGAACGATATCGCACTCGGAATGACGCCCGATGGTCAGCGAAATATCTCCCGCCGGCACTTCTTTGGCGCCAGCCGCCGCCCCCGCCGCATCTATGATCAGTTTACGCATCCCCGCTCCCATGTCACCAGGTGAACCAGTTGAGCCAGCTCAGCCAGCCGCGATATCGTTTTTCTTCCTCGATTCGCTCATTGTTATCCCGTTTCGCATCCCGATAGGTGGACGCGGTCTCGTTTTCGAGCGGGATACTGATTTGCACATCGGGATTGAATTTTTCCAGCCGGGGACAAACCAGGATCAGCAACCGGGTCTCGTTTTCAACGTTATCGTCTCCCGACACGAACCACTTCAACACCGGAGTGTTGCGCAGGATCGGGAGTCCTGATTTCTGCGTATCCTGGCTGATCTTGCGCGACCCGGCGACGACGATGGTTTTGTTCAGCTCACATGTCACCGCCTGGCTGGTGGAATCAACGCTGCGGGAGTAGGCATCGCCACTGGTGGTGACGTAGGAGGTGTTTTCCAAATCGAGATTCAACCTGACCCGCGACGCCGAAATGGTCCCCCCGGAAACTTTGATTTTCAACCCGTATTCGATATCCTGCAGGCTGCCGCTTTCAATCCCGCTCACCTTGACAGAGACGGTCCCCCCGGTATGGAGCATGCCCCCCTTGGGATCATTGTTGGCAAAGCTGACATGCCCGGCATTGTAAGTGCGGGTAATCCCGTTTTGAGCAAGAAAACTCACCGTTGCAGTCATATCACCGCCAAAGGTCGCCGTACCGCTCCCCCTGCCCGAAACCAGGTTGTACAGTCCTCCTAAATTCAACGTCCCGAGCTGCGAGGCCTTGGCGTCACCGATGCGTTGCAACTCGTTTCTGCTGATTCCGACATAGACGACGTCGACCTGCAATACGCTTTCGATGATCGTCAAATTGACGATTCCCCGGATTTGCCCTTTTTCGGCAGACGGCTTGCCGTCAAGCGACAACCAGGTTTGAGTGGCAAGGATCTGGTTGACGCGATCGATGGACGCTTTGCTGTACAGTTCGCCGGAAAGGCTGACCGCATCGCGCGATACTTGCAGAGACAACTGCCCGGGTTCCGGAGGCTGGTCGTTTTCGCAAAAGCTGAACCCGGCCTCCACCAGCATCTTCTTCAGATTGAGCACAGTTTCGGCGGACGGGCGGAACTCGGCGAAATTATGCACATTTTCTTTGTAAAGCGGAAGTGTTTTCTGCAACAGCTCCCAGTTGGCCGGATTGCTGACCGTTCCCCGGATGACGATATAATCCTGATTGATACTGAAATCCAATTCCGGCAGGCTGTCAAGGTCATTTCGCAAACGCTTGAGGATGTTGCCGATATTGCCGGTCACACTGATGCCGTACTCCTTGGAAACTCCGCCGCCGGAAACCGATAAATTACATTCGCCGATAGCCTTCCCGGTCACCCTCAGCTGCCGCTTGGACACCTCTTCGACGGCAATTTTGCCTTTGGCGCTGACACGGTAGCTTTCCAATACAAACGGCAGGTCGATCACCTTTACGCCGTCAACCGCAATGCTGAATTTTTCCTGTTCCGCGGCGAACGCCGCGAAAAACGCCAATCCCAGCACCAATAAGATCGATAAACGCTTGATCATTTCTGCTCCTTAACCTCCGTCGGAACGGACGGGATATCGATAACAGTCAATCCTTCAATCATTTTCGCAATGGCGGAGTCTTCGAATATGCCGCCGTCCTTGCGGTTCAGGGCCTTGGTGTCGTTGGTTTTTCTCAGCAGCGGATACAAATCGGCTTTGCGCTGAATGGCGACCAGGGCGACGGCCTGCTGCGGGGGCAGCGACAGCAGCACGCCGCCGGTGGAGGTGATATCGAGGATTCTGACCCGCGGAAACACGACGGAGGTAACCGACTTTTGAATCACTTCCGGCGCGGCGTCGACATTTTTGTCCCGCTTTACGGTCTGGGACACATTAAAAACGCCGACAATGACGATTTCGTCTCCGGGCTGCAGCATTTTCACCAGCGAAGCATCGGAGAATGTCACGGGCGTGCCCCATTCCCCATCGCCAATGACGTTGCCGATGCTGCGAGCCATTCCGACGTCGGACAAAAGGACATAGTCTCCCCTGGGAATGGGGTGCAACACCTTCTGCCCGACGACCATATTGCGGTTTTCCCACTTGATGTGCTGCTTCGGCAACGATGAAATCGGGACGGAGC
>JAVBUI010000273.1:0-2797 GCA_031555495.1 Victivallaceae bacterium
TGCACGAGGGGACGCCCGACGAATTCCTTTTGGGGTGCGTCGACCTGATCCGGACCGGCATCGGTTTCCCGGCGGTGTTCAATGACGGGGTCAACGTCAATATGCTCCACAGGCTCGGCATTCCGCTCGAAGCGGCGCGCGATTACGCGCTGGTCGGCTGCGTCGAATGCATCGTCCCCGGGCGGCAGATCGCCTGGAGCGACGGGCGTTTCAATCTGCCGCGGACCTTTACCGAAACCATCGACCGCCTCGAGGAGTTCGATTCCTATGAGGAATTATGGGAGACCTTTCGCGTCAATGTACGCCAGGGAATGGAAGATTACCGCGACGTTTACAATCGGCATCTGGCAGCCCATTCGCCGGAGACGCACTCCGATCCGTTGCTTTCGGCCCTGACGCGCGACTGCATCGGCCGCGGGCTCGACATCAACGGCGGCGGCGCGGAATTCATGCGCCTCCACGGCGTCGGCATGATGGGCCTCGGCACCATGACCGACAGCCTCGCGGCGGTCAAAAAACTGGTCTTCGATGAAAAGCGCATCAGCCGCGCCGAACTTGTCCGCGCCCTTCACAACGACTTCGAAGGAATGGAAGAACTGCGGCAGACGCTCCTCAATTGCGCGCCCAAATATGGTAACGACGATGAATTAACCAACCGGATCGCCGCCGAAATCGTCGAGCTCTGCGGGAGTTGCTGCCGCGACTTGCGGACGCTCGACGGCGGCTATATCCAGAGCTGCATGGCCTCCAACACCGCCAATGTTCCCGCCGGAGCCGAAACCCCCGCCACGCCCGACGGTCGTCATGCCGGGGAGCCGCTCTCCGACGCCGCCTCGCCGTCCTCCGGGCGCGACCGCGGCGGGCCGACCGCCTTTGTCAACTCGATCGTTTCGCCGGACTACGCGGTTCAGAACTGCACCGTGGTCAATATGCGCTTCCGTCCCGAACTGTTTGAAAACGAAGAAGGGCGCGGTTACTTCGGCCTCCTGCTGCGCCGTTTCGTCGCGGGCGGCGGACACGAAATGCAATTCAACGTCACCTCCGACCGGGAGATCGCCGAAGCGCTCGAACATCCCGAGAAATATGGCGACCTGATTGTCCGGGTCAGCGGTTTTTCGGCCTTTTTCACCACCCTTGACCCGGCCGTTCAGCGCGACATCGCCCGGAGACGCGCTCATGGTTGAGGGACGGATTTTCAACATTCAGCGCGGCTGCCCCGGCGACGGACCGGGGATCAGGACCACGGTTTTCCTGCAGGGGTGTCCGCTTCGCTGCCTCTGGTGCCACAACCCGGAGTCGCGTCCTTTCGCCCCTTTCGTCGCGCGTCGGGATGATCTCTGTATCGGTTGCGGCCGTTGCGCCGCGCTTGTCTGCCGTCTTCATTGCACCGGCTGCGGTCGTTGCCAAAAGGAATGCCCCGCCGGAGCTCTGACCGTCCACGGGCGGCTGGTTTCGGTCGGCGAAGTGATTGCCGAAGTCGAAAAGGACCGCTTCTTCTACGACCGCAGCGGCGGCGGCATGACGCTCTCGGGCGGCGAGCCGCTGGCTCAGGCCGATTTTGCCGAAGCTTTGATCAGGGAAGGGGCGGCGCACGGCATCGCAAGCGCGGTGGAGACGTCGGGAATGTGGGAAGAGGCGCTGCTGGAGCGCTTCAAGGGGCTCGGCGTGGTCTGGCTTTTTGACCTCAAAGCCGCGCCGGAGGATTACCAAAGGCTGACCGGGGGGGATATTGATTTGATTCTTTGCAACCTCCGCGCCCTGTCGGCGGCGGGGGAGCGGATCGTGTTTCGGATTCCCCTGGTCGCCGGGGCGAACATCACGCCCGGCTTGCTCGAGTTGGTGCTGTCGCAATGTTCCTTGCCCGGCGTGGAGAAGGTCGATTTTCTGCCCTATCACCGGTTCGGCGTCGGCAAAGCGGCGCGCTCCGGGCTCGCCGAACCTGACTGGAGCGCCTTCGACGCCCCCCCCGGGGAATTGCTTGCCGAGTGGAAAGGCGAGGTCAGCCGATCCGGAAAAAGTGTTTGAGGCGGGTCAGCATCGTCTCTTCTGTCCCCTTTGACTCCTTGGCGAAGATGTCGATGATTTCGGGGTAAAGCGGCCGCCGGGCCGGGTCGAAATTCATCATCCGCCCGAGGAGGTCGGAGAAGCGCTGGCTGATCACCGGATTGAGCAAGTGCGCCTCGGTGAAAAACGGGTGCCGCCGCCGTTTGACCAGATCCTCGGTTTCGCCCTGGGTGTCGAAGGGAAGCTGCCCCGTCACCAGCTCGTAGGCGGTCACGCCGAGGCTGAAAATATCGCCTTGAAAATCCTCGTGCCCGTCGGTCAGCCGTTCCGGGCTGACGTAAGCCGGGCTCGCCCAGCCGGTCGCGGCCAGCGTCGACTCCACCGAATCACGGACATCGGCCAGGTCGAAGTCGCCCAGCCCCGCTTCCCCGGTGTCGGCGATCAGGATGTTGCCGGGCTTGATGTCGTGATGAATGATATCGAGCTTCAGCGCCGCCAGCAGCCCTTCGGCGATGGTGGTCAGCCAGCCGCAGGTGATCGAGACGTCCGGCATGGTCTGGGATTTGAGCATCGCCTCGAGGCTGCCGCGCTCCATGTAGCGCATCACCAGAAACGGCTGATCGTCGTAGATGCCGCAGTCATAAATCGGAATCACGCCCGGATGGTTGATTTTTGCGACCAGTTTGGCTTCATAGATAAATTGTTCGCAGCCATGGTATTCAGCGGTGAATTCGCTGTCGAGGATCTTGACCGCGACCCGGCGGGCGAGGTCGGGGTCGATGGCGCGGTAAAC
>JAVBUI010000307.1:0-2506 GCA_031555495.1 Victivallaceae bacterium
TCGACGTCTGCCGCAAGGGCAAATTCGACGCGATCATGCACTTCGCCGCCTTTTCGCTGGTCGGCGAATCGATGACCGATCCCTCCAAATATTTCCGCAACAACCTCGCCAACGGCATCAACCTCGCCGACGCCGCAGTGGCGGGAAAGATCAAGAACTTCGTCTTCTCCAGCACCGCCGCCACCTTCGGCCAGCCCGAGAAAAGCCCGATCCGCGAATTCGACCGCCAGATCCCGATCAACCCCTACGGCGAATCGAAACTTTGCTTCGAAAAGGTGCTCAAGTGGTATTATGAAATTTTCGGCATCAAATACGCCGCTCTGCGCTACTTCAACGCTGCCGGGGCGACCGGGAAGTTCGGCGAGGACCACCGGCCCGAGAGCCACCTGATCCCGATCGTCCTCCAGGCCGCGCGCGGCAAACGCGAAAAGATCATGATCTACGGCGACGATTACGAAACCGCCGACGGAACTTGCGTCCGCGATTATATCCACATCCTCGACCTTGCCCAGGCTCACGAGCTCGCCTTGTCCGCGCCGGAGCCGGGACACTATAACCTCGGCACCGGCAACGGGCTCAGCGTCAAGGAGATCATCGACGCCGCCCGGCGCGTGACCGGACGCGAAATCAAAGTCGAAGTCGCGCCGCGCCGCGCCGGAGACCCCGCGACCTTGATCGCGTGCTCCGACCGCGCCCGGAAGCTCCTCGGGTGGAAGCCGCAATTCGAATCCGCCGACCTGATCATCGAGTCCGCCTGGAAGTGGCAGCTGGCCAATCCCGAAGGGTACGCGGACTGATGGCTCCTTCGCGCTGGCATGAACTCGGGCCCTTCACCGTCTTTGACGTCGAAACCACCGGGATGAGCGCGGTTTCCCACCGGATCATCGAAATCGCCGCGGTCAGGATCGAATGCGACGGCAGCCGGAGCGCATTTCAGTCGCTGGTTCATCCGGGGTGTGCGATTCCGGGCACGATTACCCGGCTCACCCGGATCGATAATTCGATGGTCGCCGATGCGCCGCATTTCGCCCGGATCGGGCACAGCTTTTTGAGCTTCGCCGAGGGAACCACGCTGGTCGCCCACAACGCCGGATTCGACCTTGCTTTCCTGCAGGAGAGCTTGAGCCGGTCCGGGTTGCCGCTCTGGCAGGGGAAAACCATGGATACGATCCGGCTGCTGAAGAAAACCCATTCCGGGCTTGCTTCCTACAGTCTGCAGAACCTCCGGGCCGCTTTCAAGCTGGAAACACGCTCCGACATGCAGGCCCACCGCGCCGGGGCCGACGTCGAATGGACGGTGCAACTCCTCGAAATCGCCCTCTCCGCACTGATCGCGGGTACGCCTCAGGCTTGACATTCGGGCCGGGTGGATGTAAATTATCCTTTTCATTGATACGGAGATTTGTTCCGATGAAAACCATGAAATATGAAACCAGTCCCGAGGTCTGCAGCGCCGCCATTGAAATCGAGCTTGCTGCGGACGGGACGATTGCCAAAGTCGAATTCGTCGGGGGGTGCCCCGGCAATATCGCCGGAGTCTCCCGGCTCGTGGTCGGGCTTACGCCGGAGAAGGCGATCGAACTCCTTCGCGGCATCCGCTGCGGAGCGAAGTCGACCAGCTGCCCCGATCAGTTGGCGCTTGCGCTTGAACAAATGATCAATCAATAAAATAGAGGGAAAAGATATGATCGAGAAATATGTTCGTTTCAAAGATGCCGCGGGCAAAATTCAGTTCGGGCGGGTTGTCGGCGACGAGGTCGAATTGCTCGACGGTTGCATTTTTGAAGGTACGCTCCGCCCCAATGGCGGCAAAGTCAGGCTCGACTCCATCACCGAATTCATGACCCCGGTCGAAATGCCGAACGTGCTTGCAATCGGCGCCAACTACGTCGACCACTGCAAAGAGTGCGACACCGCGCCGCCGACGAATCCATTGGTCTTCATCAAGACCACCAACGCTCTCGCCGCCCACAACGGCGCGGTCAAACTGCCGAAGCTTTATCCCGACGCGGTCGATTATGAGGCGGAACTCGCGGTCGTCATCGGCAAAACCGCCTCTTACGTTTCGGAAGAAGAAGCGATGGATTACGTGCTCGGCTTCACTTGCGCCAACGACATTTCGGCGCGCGATGTCCAGCTCAAGATCGACCTCCAGTGGGCGCGCGGCAAGTCCTTCGACACCTTCGCCCCGGTCGGGCCGTTCCTGGTCACCGGCATCACTGAGCCGGAGAAGCTCCGCGTCCGGCTCAAACTCAACGGCGAATTGATGCAGGATCAGCCGGTGTCGGATATGATTTTCAGCATCCGGCGGATCATTTCGCATCTGTCGAACGGGATCACCTTGTATCCCGGCACCGTGATTCTGACCGGAACTCCCTCCGGCGTCGGCATGGCGCGCGGCCGCTACCTGAAGAAAGGCGACGTCACCGAAGTCGTCATCGACGGCGTCGGTACGCTCCGCAACACGATTGAATAAATAAAATTACTTTTCACTTTCCGCCGGAGC
>JAVBUI010000124.1:0-3644 GCA_031555495.1 Victivallaceae bacterium
CCCCCTCTGGACTCTGCGCCAGGGCCGCGTGGCCCTGGACCCGTCGCTTCGCTCCTGCCGGCGCTGTGGCACGCAGTGTCTCTATCAGGTGAAAATCCGGCGCAGCTTATCCAGGGTGACGGGTTTGAGCAGGATTTCGTCGAACCGATCCGCGTGTTCTCCGCCCCTGGCCTCCGAGTCCGCGGTGACTGCGATGATTCTTACGTTTTTGCAGCGTTCGTCGGTCCTGATGCGTAAGGCAAGCTCATCTCCGTTCATCTCCGGCATCCACATATCGGTCAGGACCAGATCCGGCGTTTTCCGCTCGATTTGTTCGAGCGCTTCCCGGCCCGACTCAGCTGAGCGGCAGACGATCTGCAACTGCTTGAGCATCGAGGCGAGCACTTTCAAATTGATGGGGATGTCGTCCACGATCAGCACGTCCAACCCGGCTTCCGGCAGTTTCAGGTCGGCTTGCACTTCCGGCTTTGCCTTGGGAAGTTCTCCGCCGTAGGAGATGTTTTCGAGCGTGATGACGAAGCGGCAGCCTTTGCCGGGCTCGCTTTCAGCGCTGATGCTGCCGCCGATTTTGTCGATCAGGCGTTTGGTGATGGCCAGCCCGAGGCCGGTGCCTTCACGGTTGAACTTGTCGTCGCTGGTGCGCTGCTGGGCGAACGGCGTGAACAACCGTTTCTGGAATTCCGCAGAAATTCCGACCCCGCTGTCGATGACTTCGATGATCAGTTCACCCTTGCCGTCGTTGTTGTCGTACGGATTGAATTCCACTTTGATTTTGACAAAGCCATTGCGGGTGAATTTCAGGGCGTTGCCGACGACGTTGAGCAGGATTTGGCGCAAGCGGAGGCTGTCGAGCTGCATCGGGGGGAGTTTGGCCGGGGCGTCTATGATGAGCTGTAATTGCTTTTCCGCCGCCTTGTTGCTGAAAATCGCCTTGATTTCGGCAAGCAGGGCGCTCGTGTCGATCGTCTGTGGGGCGATTTCCATCTGATCCGCCTCGATCTTGGAGAGGTCGAGCACGTCGTTGATCAAATTGAGCAGTGCGTTGCCGGCAATGCTGATCGATTCAACGCACTCTTTGCTCTCTTCCGGCGCGATGCCGCCGCGCTTCAGGAGTTCGCTGAAGCCGATTACCGCATTCAAGGGCGTCCGCAGCTCGTGGCTCACGGTCGCCAGGAAGAAGCTCTTGGCTTTGCTCGCGCTTTCGGCGGCCGCAAGCGCCTTGATCAATTCGCGTTCGGCCTCTTCCTGCCGGGTGATGTCCACGCAGATGCCCAGCAAGTAGCGCTGGCCGTCGTCGTAGTTTACGGTGTCCTTGATGCAGCGGAGGGTATAGAAAGTGCGGTCGCCCGCCATAACTGTTTCTTTGCAGTCCAGCAATGTTCCCGAATCGACGGCGGCCTGGTCGGTGGCGCGGCAGCCGGCGGCGTTTTCGGGGAGGATGAAGAGGTCCCGGTCGGTTTTGCCGGGAATGTCTTCAATCTTGAAATTGACGAAGCCGGCGAACATCCGGTTGGCCATGATGTAGGAATAGTCGCGGTCGGGGTCTTTGACGAAGAGCGCGCAGGGGAGGTTGTCCATGATCGTCTGCATCAGGCGGTTGGCGTTGCTGAGCTCGCGCTCGGTCTCCTCCTGGCGGGTGATATCCATGATCACTCCCAGCAGGAGGCTCCGGTCTCCGTCGTAGTCGAACGCGCCTTTGATGCAGCGGTAGGCGTACAGCTTGCCGTCGTCCCCGGTGATGACCTCTTTGACGTCCACTTGTTCTCCGGAGGCTACCGCCTCGGTGTCGCTGGCGCGGCAGCCGGCGGCGGCTTCCGGGGTCGGGAAGATGTCGTAATCGTTTTTGCCGATGATTTCGTCTTCCGGGGTGTGCATGATTTCCGCATAAACCCGGTTGGCCATGAGATACTCATAATTATTGGCGGGATCTTTGACGAAAAGCGCGCAGGGAAGGTTGTCCATGATCGCCCGCAGCAGCCGGCTGTTTTTTGCCAGTTCGCGTTCCATCTCCTCCTGGCGGGTAATGTCGATGCTGATTCCCAGGAGAAGCCGCCGGCCGTCTTCTTCGGTGATAATGGTTTTGATGCTGTGGAACAGTGCTTTGTTCCCGTTGGCGTCGATCACCCATTCTGTGCCGTCGAAACTCTGGCCGGGAGAGTCAAGGATTTCCAGATCGTTTTTGCGGAATTGCTCCGCGTCCCCGGGTGATGCGAAAACCTCCTCTTCGGTATGCCCGATAATCTCTTCGGGGGGACGTCCGCAGAATCCGGCGTGAACGCTGTTGCTTAAAACATAGCGGCAATCGTCATCGATGGCTTTGGCGAAGAGCGCACAGGGGAGATGATTCATGATCGACTGCAGCATGCGGCTGGTTTTTGCCAGTTCGCGCTCCGTCTGCTCCTGATGGGTGATGTCGAGGCTCAGTCCGAGCAGAAGCCGCCGTCCGCTCTCCTCGTGAATGACGGTTTTGATACTCCGGCAGATCACGATCCGGTCGGGGGTGACAAAGACCGGCTCAACGCCGTCAAAAAATTGTTCCGGAGAATCGATTGTCGCCAGATCGTTTCGCCGGCACTGCTCGGCGGTGTCGCCGTACGGGAACAGTTGATAATCATCACTCCCGATAATCTCGTTATGTCCGGCTTCGCAAAGTGCGGCGTGCGTATTATTGCTGAGAACGTAACGCAGACCGTCGTCGACGTTCTTAACGAAGATCGCGCCCGGGAGATTATCCAGAATCACCTGGAGCATCGTGCTTGTCTCTTTGTAGCGCTGTTCGCCTCTCTTGTACTCATCGATGCCGTAGGCAAACCAGCCGACCATCCGGCGGGAAAAGAGGTTGGGCCGGCTGCGGAAAAACTCGGCCTTGTAGTATTTGCCGGCGGCCTGATATTCGACGGTCTCCGGTTTGCCGGAGCGGAACACCGCGGTGATCGCCGTTTTGAACCGGGCCGCCAGTTCGGCCGGCAGCTCCTCCAATTCTCCGGGCGTATCGGCAAACTGTTCTGAAAAGCTGTCGGTCAGCTTGGAGGTCCGTATCCCGCCTCTGGCGTTCAGCACCGCGAAGCTGAAGGGGGGGGGCAAACAAAGCCCGATCAGCGTCCGCCGCAGCAGCAAAACCGCAATGGGAAGAATACAAAGCAGGATCAACGCGGTCAATGCCGAGGTCTGGGAAATCCGGATACAGTAGTCGGCCGATTGAAGATCCGGGGTCGCTGCTGAAAGACGGGACGGGGTGAAAATTGTCCCGATCGCGCAAAAGACCGAAAATATGGTTTTCAAATATCGGGACATCGTCAAAAAATCTCCTGGAATGATTGTTGCTACATATCTTATCATGTTTTCCCGTATTTGCCAGTCAAAAAATAAGCCTTTTCGTATTTATTGACCAGAACCTTTACCATCTTGCATTTGGCGTGGACGATTGTCGATGACCGGGGGACTTTTTTCAGCGGGGGGCTGCCGAGGCAGCTACCCGCTGAAAAAAGTCTGCCGGTCGCGATAATCGTCACGCCGCAAAGCGGTTACGCCACTGTTGACTTTGGGCCGCGCTTGCAAGAGGGGTTCGCTACTCAAGTAGCGTCCCCTCTCGCAAGCGCATCCCAAAGTTAACACTGGCTGTAACCAAATGCAAGATGGTAAAG
>JAVBUI010000100.1:0-11301 GCA_031555495.1 Victivallaceae bacterium
GATTTTCGGCGCGGCGGATTTCCCCTCTTCCACCCAGAGGTCGTCGAGGATCTGCTGGATGTCGTCAAGGCAGCTGCCGCAGGCCCCGCCCGCTTTGCAGTAGTGGGTGACGTCTTCGGCTTTATGAAGTTTGTTTTCGCGCGCGACTTTGCGGATTTTGACGTCGCTCACGCCGAAGCAGCGGCAGACGATCCGGCCCTCGTCCTCTTCCTCGGTTTCGAAGGGGTTCTTCTCGCCGCGATAACGGGCGATGGCGGCCTGAAGCGCTTCCATCCCCATCACCGAGCAGTGCATCTTCTCCTCCGGGAGTTCGCCGAGCAAGGCGACAATATCCTGATTGGTGATTTTTGCGGCTTCGTCCAGCGTTTTGCCGATCACCAGCTCGGTCAGGGCCGAGCTCGAAGCAATGGCGCTCACACAGCCGAAGGTTTTGAATTTTGCCTCGCAGATTTTCCCGTCCTTGTCGAGCTTGAAGGTCAACCGCAACGCGTCGCCGCAGCTGACGTTGCCGACTTCGCCGTAGCCGTCCGGGTTCTCAATCTCCCCGACGTTGCGGGGATGAAGAAAGTGATCCATCACTTTTTCGTTGTAGTTCCACATATGTATGCCTCCTCTTTATATATTTGACGCGCCATTCCCAACGGTCGCTCCGCAGGCGCTTTGCGCCCGCGTCGCTCGGACCGGGCTCCGCACCGCGACTAACGTCGCGTTTCTTGAGCTGGGCTTCGCCCGAACGAAGACAGAGAGGTTTCACCTCACACTCCACAAGAGGGCTCCTCGCCCTCTTGACTCCCCGGCCGACCGTCGGCCTCGGGATGTCAGTTCAGGGCTTCTTTGATCCGTTCTTTGAGCACGCCCATAATCGCCTTGCAATCGATCAATTCAGTATCCCTCGAGCTCCGGGTACGGAACTCGACCTTCCCCTCCGCCAGCGACTTCGGCGACACCACCACCCGGAGCGGAATTCCGAGCAAATCCGCGTCGCTGAACATGAAGCCCGCCTTTTCGCCTCGATCATCGAAAAGCACTTCGATCCCCGCCACCAGCAATTCGGCGTACAGCGCCTCGGCTGCTTCGCCAACACCGTCTTTTCCCGGATTGAGCGCGCAGAGCTGGACCTGATACGGCGCGATCGACATCGGCCAGACCGGCCCGAATTCGTCGCACGACTGCTCGATCACCGCCGCCATCGCCCGGCCCACGCCGATGCCGTAGCAGCCCATGATCATCGGATGCGACTTCCCGTTCTGGTCGAGGAAATTGCACTCCATCGCCGCCGAATATTTGGTCCCGAGCTGGAAAATATTGCCGACCTCGATCCCGCGCACCATCGTCAGCGGCGCGCCGGTCAAAGGACACGGGTCCCCTTCGCGCACCGTCGCAATGTCGGCGACGGTAACCCGGGCCCCGTCGGTGTCGCGCCCGAAGTTGTAATTTTTAAAGTGATAATCGGCCTCATTGGCCCCCACCACCAGATTGGACGACTCCGCCACCGAACGGTCGACGATGATTTTGACCTTCGCCGGATCGACCGACAGCACCGAGGCGTAGCCCGGCTCGCAGCCGATCGCGCGGATCGCCGCGTCGTCGGCGAATTTGAGCTCGGACGCCATCGCGACATTGCCCAACTTGCTCTCGTTGACTTCGAAGTCACCCCGGATCAGCGCGAAAATCAGTTCGCCCGTGCGGACGTTCTGGTAAAAAACCGCCTTGCCGGTCTGTTCCGCCGTGACGCCGACGAATTCAGCAACCTCCTCGATCGTCTTCCGTCCCGGCGTATGCACCTTTTCGAGCGCCAGCGGCGCGGATTTGGCAAACGTCCACGCCGCAGTCGCGATTTCGCGGTTGGCGCGGTAGCTGTAGTCGGGCGAGGTGATGATGGTGTCTTCGCCGCAGTCGCAGACCGCCATGAATTCATGGGAGACGGAGCCGCCCATCATGCCGGAATTGGCCTCGATCGAGAGCACGTTCTTCATGCCGACGCGCTTGAAGACCCGCTCGTAGGCTTCGTGGGCGCGGACGTAGTACGCTTCGAGGTCCTCCTGCGAAACGTGAAAGGAATAAGCGTCCTTCATCGTAAATTCGCGCACCCGGATCAGCCCGGCGCGGGGACGGGCCTCGTCGCGGTACTTGGTCTGGAGCTGATAAAGCATCACCGGCAGCTGCTTGTAGCTCGAAACCTCGGTGCGGACCAAATGCACGACCGCTTCCTCGTGGGTCATCGCAAGCAGCATATCTTTGTCGTTGCGGTCCTTGAAACGCAAGAGCTCCTGCCCGACCGAGGTGAAGCGTCCGGACTCCTGCCACAGTTCGGCGGGGAGGATCACCGGCATCAGGACTTCCTGGCCGTCGATCCGGTCCATTTCCTCGCGGATGATCCGCTCGATTTTCTCAACGATCCGCTTCCCGACCGGGAGCAGCGAATAAATCCCGGCCGAAACCGGACGGACATAGCCGCCGCGGATCAGGAATTTGTGACTGACGGTTTTGGCGTCCTTGGGATCTTCCTTGATCCGGCGGCCCACTAATTTCGACATGCGCATAATAGTTCCTATTCGATCTAAACATCTTTGACATCAACAACCGGGCCCGTTTTACAGCTCCGGGCATATTCCCACCCTTCAGGGGTGTCCGCCTTAATCTTAACCACACAGGCGAAACATGCTCCCACCCCGCAGCACATCAGGTGGTCGACGCTCAATTCGCCGTCGTAACCCGCTCCGGTCATCTGTTTCGCCAGCGCCATCAGCATCGGATGCGGGCCGCAGGCGTAAATTTTGACCTTGCGCCCGGCAAGCTCCTCCATCAGGGGCGGCAACAACTCGGTCACAAACCCTTTGTGCCCGACCGAGCCGTCGTTGGTGCTGACCCTGACGCCGCAGCCGAGCGCGGCGTATTTGTCGGTCAGGATCACGTCCGCTTCGGAACGGGCGCCGAGCAAGAGATACGGCTTTTGCATACTGTTTTTGGCCAGCAGGAAAAGCGCCGCCGAGCCGTAGCCTCCCGCCACCAGCACCGGGACGGTGTCAGGGTCCGGTTCGCTGTAGGGATTGCCGAGCGGCCCCATCAGGTCGCAGAGCGCACCCGGCTTGAAGTCGGCCAACTGCGCCGTCCCGATGCCGACGACCTTGTAGACGATGCTCAAGAGACCGTCCTCCGACACATCGTGAATGCTGAAGGGCCGCCGCAGGATCCTCTGGCTTCCCTCTTCGATGCGGACGTGGACGAATTGCCCGGCGCGCGCGGTACGCGCGATTTCGGGGACATGAAAATCCGCTTGATAATAGCCGCTTTTGAGCGGTTTGTTGGCGACGAGTTCGCCGTTCCGATGCTTGCTCATGCCGTGGTTCCCTTCAACTCCGACGCCGAAACGGTCTTGCCGGCGTCGATTGCAATGTTGCGGCGCTGGAAGGTCGGGTAATCGAGATTTTCCCCGTTCCAGACCACGCCGGTGGTGTTTTCCATTACGCCCTTGGAGAGTGTGCTCAAAGACAGCATCAATTGCTCCGCTTCTCCCGCCGGGGCCGCCGCCGCGGCGACGGCGTTTTTGCTCCTCGCTTTGCGCGCGGCGGGCCGTTCCGAACCGGGGGCTTCGGCGATCGTCCGGTCGATCTCCTCGGAACGGTCGAATTTGACGGTCAAAGCGCAAACCTGGACCCGGTCTCCGAACGAGGGGTCGACCGAGGCGCCGGAGAGAATCCTGGCGTCGGACGAAACGAAGGTCGAAGCCAGCTCAAGCACGTCGCGGGTCTCCCCGATGCCGAGTGACGGGCCGCCGATCAGCGAGAAAAAGACCGCGTCGGCTTCGCTCAGGTGATCGCCCCCCCCCAGCAAGGGCGACTGAAGGAGTTTCTCAAACGCCGCCCGGCAGCGCCCCGTCCCATCGGCGCAATCGGCCGCGGAGGCGACGCCGACGCCGAGGCTGCAGAAGCTTTTGCGACGACGGAGCACCGCCGCCATGTCGGTGAAGTCGGCGGCAAGCAAATTTCCCTGCCGCAGCACCGAAGTCAGCGCCAGCGCCGTCCCGGCCAGCTCCCGGTCGGCCATCGCAAAGGCGTCGGCCAGGGGCGTGGTCGCCGGAAGCACCGAAAAAAGCAAGTCGTTCGGCAGCGCCAGCACCACGTCGGCCATTTCCAGGAGTTCGCTTCTCAGCGTCTCCTCCGCCACCCGGCGGCGGCTGTGCCCTTCCAGCGTGAAGGGCATGGTCAGGAGAAACAGGGTCGGAATTTCAAGTTTCCGGACGATGCTGAGCACAATCGAGGCTCCGCCGGAGGCGGTTCCGCCGCCGAGACCGCCCAGTACCAATACCATCGGCGAACCGGCCAGGAAGGTCTCCAGCGCGGCGCGTTCGCGGGCGATCGAGCGCTGTCCGTCGAGCACGCTGCCGCCGCAGCCGCGCCCGTCGCGCCAATCGGGAGCGGCGAGAAGGCACTGTTCGGCGGGAAGACCGGTGGCGTCAAGCGCGTGTTTGTCGGTGTCGAGCGCAAGCAGCCGGAGGCCGTCGAGCCGCATCGTATTGAGCGCGCCGATCGTCCGGCAGCCCGCGCCGCCCAATCCAAGGACTGTAATATCGTTCATCTTGTGATCTCCTCAAACCCGGAACGAGCCGCGGATGCCGCCGAAGGAACGGCGGAGCTTATCCGCCATTTCGCCGACGCTGCTCGAAAAACGCTGAAAAATTCCGCCCGAAGCATCGTTCTGGAGATTCTGGTAATAATCGGCGATCTTGAGCGCCCCCCAGACCGCGCTGTAACGCGGATTTTCCAGTCCGGTGACCGCGCCGCCGATGTCGAGCGGATGCCCCACCCGGACCGAGAGGTCGAAGACTTCGCGGAAAATCCTTCCGCTCCGCTCGAACAACGCGCCTCCCCCGGTCAAAACTCCGCCGCAGTTGATCCGGGCGAATTCGGCCGGATTGTTGATCTTGCGCCGGATGATTTCAAAGGTTTCGCGCAGCCTCTGGTCGGCGATGATTTCAAAGGACGCGAGCGGAATCCGCCGGACTTTGCCGGTGGCGCTCGGAAAATCGACGTAATCGCGCTTTTCGCGCATCAGCTGCGCAAGGGTGCCCTCCTCGACCAGCTTCCGACAACTTTCGATCGGAAGCTCGAGCCCGACCGAGAGGTCGTTGAGCACGTGGTCGAAGCCGACCTGGAGCATCCCGCTGGCAATGGTGCCGTTGTTGAATTCCATCACATACTCGGTCACGCCGGCCCCGAAGTCGACCAGCAACACGCCGCCTTCGCGTTCTTCCGCGGAGAGGATGCCGACGCCGGAGGCGAGCGGAGAAAAAACCATTTCAACGTTGTCTTCATAGCCCGATTCGCGGACCACGGAGCGGTAATTCTCCAGCCGGTTGCTCAAGGCGTGGACGATGTGAACGTGCGCGTCGAGCTTATGCGCGGTCTGCCCGATCGGATTGCGCAAACGCAGCCGGTCGTCGATCACAAAATACGATTCCGAGCTGTTGAGCACCAGACGGTCGGTGTCGAGGGGGTGGATGCGCGCGTTCTGGTGCGCCTCGGCCCGCTCCGCGTCGGTGACCCGCTGCCCGGCGTTCTTGATGAAAACCGTCCCGACCCCCTGGCACGAGGAGATGCCGCAGCCGGTCACCGGAACGACGAAAATCCGGGTGTTGTTGAGCTCACGCCCCGAAGACTGGTCGGCCTCTTCGAGCGCGACCGCAAGCTGGTCGAAGGCCGCCTCGATGTTGATCAATTCGCCCTTGACGACGCCCGCCGACGGTGCCTCGCCGCGGCCGATCACGTCGATGTGGCCGTCCCCGTCGGATTCGCCGACCAGCACGCAGATTTTGCTGCTGCCGAATTCGATGGCGCTCACGATGTTGCGGTTTTGAAACATGCAATTCTCCGCTTTTGGCTATCTTAATTATTTCTCAGATCGGAACAAAAATGACAATTTGCGGCGGATCGCCGCCAGGTATTCCTCATTGTACCCCGGATGCGCGGTCTCCGCCGCGATCGAGAGCAAGAGCCCCATCGCCAGCAGACTCGCCATCAAATTGCTGCCGCCGTAGCTGACGAACGGCGCGGGCATTCCCTTGGTCGGGCACGATCCCGTGATCACCAGGATATTGATCACCGCCTGGAGCACGATCCCCATCGTCAGCGCAAACCCGAGCAGCATTCCCAGCCGCGAACTGGCGTTGATGCTGATTTTGATCCCGTACCAGCAGAAAATGCCGTAACAGACCACCAGCAGCGCCGTCACCACCAGCCCGAGCTCTTCGCCGACCACGGCCAGGATGAAGTCGGTGTGCGCTTCGGGCAGATAACGCTGTTTGATCCGGCTTTCCATGAAGCCGATGCCGAACCAGCTCCCGGAGCCGAGCGCCAGGAGTGAATTGTAGAGCTGGTAGCCGGTGTCTTTGGCATGGAGCACGGGGTCCATGAAAGAGGTCACCCGGGCGAGCCGCATTTTGTCGAAGAGCCAGATATAAACCGACACCATCCCCCCCAATATCATCGGGATGAAGAGATAGCGCAGCGGCAGCCCCCCCGCCAGCAGCGTGGAGAAAACCATCACCGCCACCAGCGTCGTCGTCCCGAGGTCGCGCCCGAGGAGGATGCAGCCGAGGACGGCGCCCGCGACGACCGCGAATTCAAGGAGTCCGCCGCGTTTGCGGAACAGTTGGTCAAAGGTGCGAAAATTCTCCGAAACATAGCGCGCGGTGTAAACCGCCAGCGCGATTTTGGCGAATTCGGAGGGCTGGATGCTCATCCCCCCGATCCTGATCCAGCGGTTCGCGCCGTTGATCGCCTTGAACTTGAGCGCCAGCAGCAAGAGCAGCACCGAAACGATCAGCCAGACCGTGCTCCACGAAGCGATCCGCCGGTAGCCGACCACAAAAACCGTGAACGCCCCGGCCCCGCCGATCGCGATCCACATCAACTGCTTGCGGAAATATTCGGCCCCGGACGCGTTGTACGAAGTCGAATACAGCATGGTCAAACCGAAGCAGCAGAGCAAGGCCACCACCATCAAGAGACGCCGGGCGTAAATAACGGAATCTCCCGAATTTCCCTGATCGACCACGCCGGAAGCGATTTCTTCGCTCATCAGCCCGGAATTCAACATGCTTTCCCTCCTTTGCCGCGAAAGAGCCCCCAATGCGACGGCCCGTATTCGAAAACCCCGACAGTGGTGAACGACGCGCACCAGCGCGAACGGACCTCGCCGGTGATTTCCGCGGCCGAACGCCCCTCCAGCGGAGCGATCCGGTAAACGCCGGGCGCTTCGGGAGAAGGTTCAAAAAAGATCAGCAGCCGGTCGTTCGCGACCCCGATTCAAGTCACTGTCAATCCCCCCTGCCGGGCGGCATGGCGCGTGATGACCTCCGACACGGCGGCCGGGTCAATCAGGATTTCGGTGAGCGGGATGTCGAGGGTCGAAAGCATGATGTCAGGGTTCCAGGTAAAGGGTTGCGCCGTTGCCGACCCCGATGATGCCCAGATCGGCGACCAGCGCTTTGACGTCGGCGTCGTCAATCGCCATCAGGGGTGAAATTTCAATCGCGGCGGCGAGTTTTCCGTCGCTGTTGCGGGCGACACGAACCCCGGCGTCGGCCAGGCGGCGGGCGTCGCGCTCCATCAGCATTTCACGGCAGCTCTCGACCGAATCGACCCCGGTGGGGTTCTTGGTCGGGGCGAACACTTCCTCGCGGGCGCCCTCGAGCACCATCGTCCGTTCGGCCAGGGGGAGCGCGTCGAAGATGAAGGATTCGAGCTTGACCGCATTGGGTTCGGAGGGCGTGACAAGTTCGCCCCGGTCGTTGACGAAGGGGACCTTCTTGTCGGCGCGGTGCCACGGCAGCTTCAGCGAACCGCCCGAGGTCAATTGTCCGACGAAGTCGCGGTCGAGCAGATGGATCGCCGGGCTCCCCGCGATGAAGCGGAGCGTGCCGTCGGGATTGCGGCTCTCGGCGAGCTCGTTGGGGAGGTCGCTGTATTCGATGATTTCGAGCCGTCCCTTCGACACGCAGAAGTTCCCGAGCTTTTCAAAGGGACCGGTTTTGGCGAGCATGATCGCGCTCATCTGGGAGCGGGTCGCGTCGTGCATGCCGATGAAGAAGGGATCGACCACCGGGACCAGCGGATTGTCGACCTGAAAATAGGAGATGACGGTGGTTCCTTCGCGCTCCATCCTCTGGAGCGCGCCCGACTTGCGGAGCGCGAGCAAGGTTCCGCCGTGGCCGTCGGGGGAGAGCGAAAGCGAATCCTTGGCTCCCAGCAGGAGTTTCCCGTTGTAGGCGATCGCGGGCATCGTCCCCTGGATGAAGAAGAAGACCTGCTCCGGAGCGAGCCCGAAGGAGTCGTTTTCGACAAAAAATGCCTTGGTGGCGTCACAATTGAGCGTACTGGTCATGATGTACCAGGTGATCGGCCGCCCATACTTGTCCCCGGCGCGGCGAATCGATTCGGCGAAGTACTGGAAAAGCGATTTGCCCGACACCGGCCCGATCGGATAGGTCCCCTTGGGGCCGTCGAAGCCGAGCCTCGTCCCCTGCCCTCCGGCGACGGTGAGCGCGGCGACTTTGCCGTCGCGAAGCAATTCCTCGCCTCGGGCGCGGGCGCGGGCATAAAGCTCCGCCTCTTCCGCCGAACGGGCTTTCAAAGGATAAAACGGCGCCGGTCCGAGATCGTCCGGCAAAGCGACCGCGGGCCGCCGGAGGACGTAATCATCGATCAATTCTCCAAGCGTCTCAAAATCAAGCGCTTCAAGCTGGACTGCCAACGTTTCGCGCCCGGCTTCATCGAGTTCGTCCCGGAAGCGGAGCAGTTGTTCCTGACCGGCGGCGCGGCATTTTTTTTCCAATTCGATCAAAGTCATGTTTTTCCCTCTTTTCGAAGTTGTTTTATCCTTTGCATAAAATACTCGAAAAGGCTGCTTTTTGCAAGCGCGGAACTTGCTTTCGGCGGAAATTCGGAATATATTCTTTCCCGGTTCTTCAAAAGGAAATTTTCACCACCATGACCAAACATCTTTTTCTCCGCCGGCTCCTGCCGCTGGCGCTGATCGTCGCGGCGGCGCTCTGGCACCTCGAGCCGTGGATGGCGCGGGATCTGTGGTTCGACGAAGCGCTGACCTTGCTCAACTTCGCGTTTCTCGGATCGTGGGGCGAAATTTACCGAAATTATATTATTCCAAACAATCAGATTGTCCATACGTTGCTGTTGAATCTCTGGAAGGACTTCGCGCCGGGCACGGTCGATTTCACGCTCTGGCTCCGGCTGTTTCCGCTGCTGACCGCGCTGGCGGCGCTGGCGGTCTTCTACTGCCGGTTCCGGGTGCGGATGGGGCGATTGGTGCTGCTGGCACTGCTGACCGCGTGGGTGGTTTCGCCGCCTTTCGCAATCTACGGCACGGCGCTCAGGGGCTACATGCTCTCGGCGCTCTGGATCACGCTCGCCGCCGACGCCGCGCTCAATTACGCCCGGAACGGCTCGCCGAAGGCGGCGGCGGGGTTCTTCGCCGTTTCGCTGCTCGCGGTCGGCACCATTCCCACCAACCTCATCGGCCTCGCCGGGACGGTGCTCTACGCGCTGCCGCTCTGCGGACGCGACTGCTGCCGGAACAAACGTTTTTACGTCCTGGCGGCGCTGCCTTTGATCGCATTCGCGCTCTTTTACCTCCCGATCCTCCGCCCCTTCCTCGGCGTGCTCAAGCTCGGCGAAGGCTGGAGCGACGGCATCGGGGCGCTGAAGGCGGTTTATGTGGCCTTCCTGGTCAGCTTCGCAATGCTGATCCTGCCGGTGGCGCTGGGGGTGAGCCTCTTGTTGTTCCGGCCGGGCTACAACTGGACCTTTTCGGCGCGGGCGGCGATTCTGCTTTTGCCGATTCCGGCGTGTCTGTTGCTCGACATCGCGCCTTTCCCGCGCACCTTTTTTCCGCTCTGGCCGCTCTGGATTCTGCTGCTCGCCGGAGCCGTCCGGCGGCTGGTGGCCTATCAAGAGCGGTACCTCAAGCGCTGGTCGGGCAAAACCTTCCTCTACGCCTTGACCGGAGCGACTTTGATCTGGGGCGCGGTCGAGGACGGCGAAGCCTTCGGCATCGCCTTTTCGCGCCGCTTCGGCGGGGCGGCGGGCGACGACTTCTTCGCGCCTTATTACATGCGCAACGACTTCCGGCCCGGCGCGCTCTTCGAGGAGTGCCGCAGGCTTGAACTTTTGGGCACTCCCGCCATTTACATGAGCTTCAACGCCGATCCCTGGTCGCTGATGTACCACGGCAAGCTCTCCGGCGTCGCGGGCGACGTCTGGCGCTTCGACGGCCCCCGCGGCCAAATCCGCGAACTGCCCGCCGGGTCGCTCGTCATCCTCAACACCACCGAACCGGCCGGGCCGGTGGAGCAACGGTTCAACGTCAAGCTGCGGAAACTCTTCGACCTCGGCCGCCACAGCTTGTACCGGTCAAATCCATCAACATCATCATCCTCGGCGGCGGCGCCAGCGGCCGCGCCGCCCAACGCCTGGCAAAAATCCTCGGCCACACTTCGCAAATCCTCTCCGACGGCGACGGCAGCGACTTCGCCGCCATCCTCGCCGGGGCGGACCTCGTCGTCTCGAGCCCCGGCATGAAACCCTCTTCTCCGTTGCGCCGGGCGGCGGAGGCGAGCAACGTCGAATTGATCGGCGAAATGGAGTTCGGCTTCCGCCATTTTCCGGGAAAAGTCCTCGCCATCACCGGTACCGACGGCAAAACCACCACCACCGAGCTCGCAACCCGCCTCCTCCGCGCCGCCGGAGTCCATGCGGTCGAAGCGGGCAACATCGGGATTCCGCTCTCCGACGTGGCCGCCGACCTCCTCGAGGGGAAACTCCCGCCCGGCGCGCTGCCGGTGGTCGAGACAAGTTCGTTCCAGCTCGAAGACGTAGCCTCCTTCGCCCCCTTCGCCGCCCTTCTGCTCAACATCGGGAGCGACCATCTCGACCGTTACCATGGCGACCGCGCCGAATACGAAAAAGTCAAGCGCCGGATTTTCCGCCACGTCGCGCCGGAGAACCAGGTCTTCGGGCTGACGATGAAAGAGCCGGGAGCCGTTCAAAGGGTCACAATTCGCAAAAATCATCTGATCGACCTCGACGGCGAATTCCTGACCGATTTCACCGGCCTTGCGTTGCGCGGCGAACACAATCTTGAAAACGTGGCGGCCGCGCTCGAATTATTAAGCCGGGTACTGCCGCGTGAAGCCTTTTTCGAGCCGGAATTTCTGGACGCGCTCCGGACCTTCAGCGCCGGGCGGCACCGGATCGAAGAAGTCGGCGTCTTCGGCGGGGTCCG
>JAVBUI010000045.1:0-3084 GCA_031555495.1 Victivallaceae bacterium
GGCTGCTCGAATCCGGACCCCCACTGGTCTTCGCTGCCATCAAGGAGACCGCTCGCGCAGCCGAAGGCGCTCCGTTCCAGGAGGTCCTCGACCAGGTCACCGGCCGCAAGCTGCCCACGGTCGATGCGCTCTACGGCTCCGAGGACAACATGGAGGGCTTCCGTGCCTTCGCGGAGAAGCGTCCGGCCGATTTCCGCAGCTCCGCCAAACTCTGGCGGGCAACACCGGTGACGGCGCTTTCGCGCGGGATCGCATTGTCGAGCGAGCCGCCGCGAAAATCGGCGACGGCGAAAGCGTCGAGCCGCGCGGCAAATCCGGCCAGCATTGTGACCGCATTGCCGCGATTTTTGTCGATATCCATTCCCGAGTGGCCGCCCTTGAGGCCCGAGAGCGAAATTTTGACCGCCCGGCCGCCCGGAGGAGCCGGAACGGTCGGGACGTTTAGGCGCAAGGTCAACCGGCAGCCTCCGGCGCACCCGCAGCAGAGTTCGCCCTCGGTTTCGGAATCGAGGTTGAAGAGAATGTCGCCACGCAGCATCTCCGGTTCGGCAAGGAACGCGCCGCGCATACTGGTCTCCTCCTCGACCGTTGCCAGCAGCGCCAGCGGGCCCGCCCGAAGCCCGGGATCAAAGATCAATGCCAGCGCCGCCGCGAGGCCGATTCCGTTGTCGGCCCCGAGCGTGGTCCCGGCGGCGGTGACGAAATCGCCCGCAATGACCGGCGTCACCGGCGTTTTCCGGAAATCGAAGCCGGTCGCGTCGTCGGCCTGCGGCACCATGTCGAGGTGGGCCTGGAGGATGATTGCCGGGCGTTTTTCGCATTCCGGCGCGGCGGGACGGTCGATCCGGAGGTTGCCCGCGGCGTCGACGGCGGCGGCCAGTCCGGCTTCACGGGCGCGCTTGACGAGCTTGGCGCGGAGTGCATGTTCGTGGCCGGATGGGTGGATTTCCGCGCAGATGGCGGCGAATTCACGCCAGAGAAGGAACGGTTCGAGCGAAGAAATTTTTGGCATAACGGGTAAATCCTTGGTTTTTATGATGAAATACAGTACCGCCCGAAGCGCTTTTTTGCAATCGTGTATTGCATAAATGCTGTCGATGAAGTATAGTATGTAATAGGGGGAGCCTTTTTGAGAATGAAGAAATTGTTATTTGATCTTGCTTCGCGGCGTTTGAACCGCTTTTTCAGTGCGCTGACCGTTTTGTTGCTGGCGCTTCTGATGTTTTTTCTGCTGTTTTATTTCGGCCAATCGCTGCGTCACCTGGTCATCATCAATGGCGGCGTCACGCAGTTTCTGTCCCGTTGCGGCGTCGGTTTGTTCGTCGCCGGGGTGCTTTACTTCATCTGGGTAGTTTTCCTCGCGGCGCGCTTTTACCGCGAAACCGAGCCCCTGGGCGATGAAGAATTGCCGAATATTTCCGTGATTGTTCCCGCTTTCAACGAGGGGGAGGGGGTGCTTTCGGCGATCGACAGCGTCTTTGCGGGCGATTATCCCGCCGCGAAGCTGGAGGTAATCGCCGTCAACGACGGCAGCACCGACGACACCTGGCACTGGATCGAGCACGCCGCCGCCCGCTATCAGGGGCGGCTCAAAACGATCAATCTTGTTCAAAACCGGGGTAAACGCGGTGCGATGCACGCCGGTTTCACCGCCGCTTCGGGGGAAATCCTGATCACCGTCGACAGCGATTCGATCGTACTCGAAGATTCGCTCCGGCGGCTGGTCTCGCCATTCCGCGATCAGAGCATCGGCAGCGTCGCCGGGAACGTCCAGGTCTGGAACGACAAAGGACTGTTGCCGCGCATCCTCGACGTCAATTTCGTTTTCAGCTTTGACCTGATGCGCTCGGCGCAGAGCGTCTCCGGCGCGGTTTTCTGCGCTCCCGGCGCGCTGACCGCCTGCCGCGCGGCGGTGATCCTGCCCCACCTCGACGAATGGGCGGAGCAGAAATTCCTCGGCCGTCCCGCCAACATCGGAGAGGACCGGGCGCTGACCAATATCGTGCTGGGAGCGGGCTATGCGGTGACGTTTCAACAGAGCGCGCTGGTGCTCACCAAGGTGCCGGAAGAGTATCACTCCTTTGCCAGGATGCTGATCCGCTGGGCGCGGAGCAATATCCGCGAAAACGTCGAAATGCTTCGCTTCGCCCTTGCCTTCGGGCGAAAAACTGCTTTCGGGCGCTGGGCGCTGCTGCTGCATCTGGTAATGCAGTTCGTCTGGATGCTTACGCCGGTGATCGGGCTTTTTCTGTTCCTGTATTGTATGATCGCCACTTTGGGCAGTTTTCTGCTGTCGCTCCTGCCGGTGCTGGTGCTGTCGGCGATTTTCCCGATGCTGGTCTACCATAATTACCGGAGCGGAGAGCAGATGATCCGGGTGCTTTGCTATGCCTTTCTCGGCTTCCTCGCGATGTTCTGGGTCGCGCCTTATTCGCTCTTCTCGTTCCATCGTTCCGAGTGGCTGACCCGCTCCTGACGAAAATGACAATTTTGTCACTGCTTGATCAACGTGAGCTTCTATTCGTCTGATTTTTTTCGGTTTAGCACGAAAACTGTTTGACTTTTCACCGGGAAATGATAGGATATTCTCGAAAAGAATTTCATGATCAACCTTATTGGAAAGTGATGTAAAAATGATGTACGATCGCAGTAGTGCAAGCGGCGAAGGCACCGTCCTGCCGGAAGACAGCGCGGTTGCGGTGACGGCGGAGCAACTCCGTGAAGATTACCGGATGCTGCTTGGTTCAATGCCGGAGTTCTTTTTTCATTCCCTCGGCGAACGGATCGGCGAAATCCTGCCGCTGCTTCACCGGCTGGGGCCCGACTGGGGCGTCCGGCGCGGGGTGGTCGGACTCGATATTTTCCGGGTTTACTACCGCAGCGAAAACGACCGGCTTTTTTCACTCGAGCACGTCGAGTTGCCGGAGCGCCTCGCGGCGGCGACGCTTCACCGGGCGAAGACGCCGGAACTCTTCGAGGGCAAACCCTATTTTCTGACCGTGGAACACTATCGGCGCTATCCCGACGACGCGGTCGCCGCGACGGTTTCGTATGACGAACTGGCCGCCGCTTATCGCGATGCTA
>JAVBUI010000189.1:0-18798 GCA_031555495.1 Victivallaceae bacterium
TCGACGCGGCGGAGGAGACCGAGATCGCGGTAATTCCGTGGATCGGCGGCATCCTCGGCGAATCCGCCCGGCCCGGTGAAATTGCATGGCGCGGGAATTTTGTCGCTTCGGTGAAGACTCTCCTGGAGAAGCATCCGCGCCTGGCCGGCGTCCAGCTCAACATCGAGCCCCTCCCCTCGGGCAACGCCGACTTTCTGACATTGCTCGACGAACTGCGCCCGGTCCTGGCGGGCAAGACCTTAAGCGTCGCCGCCTACCCGCCGCCGACCAAGTGGCACCCGGTCCCCGGCGTGCATTGGGAAAAGGCCTACCTGACCCAGGTCGCAAAGCGTTCCGACCAGCTGGCGGTGATGATGTACGACACCTCGATCAAGCTCGAAAAGTTCTACATCCACTTGATGAAACAATGGACGCGGGACCTCGTGGCGGCGGTCGGCCCTACCGACTGCAAACTCCTGCTGGGCGTCCCCGCCTACGAAGACGCCGAAACCCGTTATCATCATCCGAGGGTCGAAAACCTCACCTCCGCGCTCGCGGGCATCCTCGCCGCCAATCCGCAAGCCCCGGTCACCGGCATCGCCATCTACAGCGAATGGGAAATGACCCCCGAAAAATGGCAAATCTGGCGCGACCGGTTGGAGTAACAACAATTATTCCGCAGAGATATGATAGGGTAAAACGGTTGTGCTGCTTCCTTCCACGACCCGATTGTCGCTTCGCGGGAAATTAATCGTCGGTAAATCGTCAAAATAGTTTTTAAAGATTGAAATTTTAATCTCGCGCGAATAGTTCTAAGGAGATTGCTTTATGACACCTAATGATTTTTCATATACAATTTTTCTTATTATAAGTGTGCTTGGTTTGTCGGTGGTGTGGCGACTGGTTAAAAGTAAGCATTTGAGATCTTTGTGTTTTTTAATGCTCTTAATGCCCGTATTTTCCTTTAGGGAACTTAGTCACAAAACGTTGGGAGCTTTTTTTCTTTCCGCACTGATAGCTGTTTCCACATACGCTTTGCCAAGCACCAAAAAGCAATATAAAGTGCATATTTACTTATATATTGCTTTGGGGTGTTTTATCGGAGGGATACTGGGAGTCGCTAACTTTGTTCCCGATTCTTTATCAGAAAGAAAAACCAGGCTCACCATGCAGACGCTGTTAGGCGAACTTAGACTTAAAACACAAGATCCAAACGCTCCGCATCAAGAATATCATGACTCCTGGGGAATGCCCCTGCGAAGTTCTCTGGAAAAAGCCAATGATACCTTTATGTTATCAGTGACGTCTGCCGGAAAAGACAAACAATTTGGAACTCAGGATGATATCGTGTATAAAGAAAAAGTAAAAATACGCGTAATAGACCGAAGCACATCCATTGAATTCGAGAACAGCAGTCAAATAACAGATGAAAAATAATATAAGGAAAAGAAAAATCCGGCGTGACCGTTTGGAGTAATTACCTGGATATTTTCCGCCGAGGCAACACCGTCAGGGTATTCCCGTCGACGATCCGGTCCGTCCCCGGCTGGAAAACAAAATTACCCTTCTGACCAAACCATGTCATCGGAATCGAAAACACAATCCGGCTCGAACAATACGGCGCGGGCTCAATTTCGTATTCAACAGTGTCGCCGCGATTGGCGATCCGGTATTCGGCATCGAAACCTTTCATATCATCCTCAAGATAATACGAAACCGTGGCGCTTTCGCCCGCAATCATGCCGATTGCAGTCGGATAAAACCATTGTTCCCCGCCATCGTTGAAGAGAGCAAGATAGTCACGTCCGACTTTCAAATTACACACGTCGCGGCCTCCATCCTCATCCCGATACGGCACCCCGGCAAGAAATATCACAGCGTGACTTTCGCCTGAAATACGCGAGCGATACGCTCTGACCGGATACGTTTTCCCATCGACCAATACCTGAACATCACTCTTCCGCGCCCCGACGATCCCGGTGCCGGTCACAACTTCCACCAAAGGATCGAAGCCGGGAATTTCCGCATGGAAATGAATGGCGGTCGCCAACAGCGCAAATGCGGCGACCAGGCCGGCCAACAACAGCAAAATTATTTTTCCCTTTTTGACTTTCAGTTTTATGCCCTCCGCGCTATTTCCGTTACAATAATGATTTTCTTGCCATTTTCCACTGTGATCCGGTATTTTCGCTAAAATAAATTACTGAATCAAGCGTGATTTTCGATGGTATTTTGCCGCAGTTGCGCTATGTTACGCGAAAGCCGATTCCGTCCCCGATATCAAGGAGAAATATCGAAATGTCACGTGCTCTTTTTGCCTTTTCGCTCGTCCTGATTGCCGCCCTGCCGCTGGCGGCGCTCGACCGGGTTCCGCCAAGCTCGGCCGGGGTGGAACCCGCCGCGATCCGGGATATCGCCGAACGATTGAGCGGCGGTGATTTCGACAAAGGCAACGCCAATAGTTTCCTGCTGGTCAAGGACGACAAAATCATCGCCGAGGCCGCCTGGGCACCTTACCGGGTGGACGACCGGCGGGATCTCTTTTCGGTCACCAAAAGCTTCACCTCGGTCGCCATCGGCTTCGCGGTTCAGGAGAATCTGCTGAAGCTCTCCGATCCTGTGATCGGATTTTTCCCGGAACAGCGTCCCAAGGAGGTCTCGCCCCGGCTGGCCGCGATGACCGTCCGCGACCTCCTCACCATGCAGACCGGGCATGCGGATTGCGTCGCCAAACGGATGTTCGACGCCCCGGACGTCGCGACCGGTTTCTTCGCGGCTGAAATCGCCTACGATCCCGGCACCCGTTTCGTCTACAACAGCGGCGCGAGCCACATGCTCTCAGCCATCGTCACCAAATTGACCGGAAAATCAGCATTCGATTACCTCAAGCCCCGGCTCTTTGAGCCGCTCGGCATCACCGACGTCAAATGGGAATCCGACAAACAGGGCGTCAGCACCGGCGGCTGGGGCATCCAGTTGAAGATGGAGGACGCCGCCAAATTCGGACTGTTCTGTCTTTACCAGGGCAAGTGGAACGGCAAACAATTGTTGAACGCGGAGTACATGAAACAGGCAACCAGCAGACAATGCGCCACCGAAAAAGACAAGCCCGCCGAGCAAGGCTACGGCTACCAGTTCTGGGTCCGCCGCCCGGGACTTTATTTCGCCACCGGCTTCCTCGGCCAGCAGATCATCGTTCTTACCGAAAAAAAGGCCGTGCTGGTGATGTACAACTCCAACCGCCAATTCCGGATTCTCCAATATCTGGAAATGCTGCAAAAAATGGAACGCGCCGACTATCCCGGCGCCGACCACTGGACCGACCGCCAGCTCGCCGATTACCTTGCCAAGCTCGCGCTCTCATTCCCCGAAGACGCCGCCTCCAAGCTCGGCTTTCGGCCCGGGCCGACACTTGAAATCGCCCTCCCCGAGGGCAACGAAACCCATATCATCAACCTCAAACTTGCCTTCGGCGACCGCGATTGCCAGGTGACCACCGACGGCCATGCCATCCGTTTCGGACACCGGGAATGGCAAGCCAATCCGCCGCTTGAGATGAAACCGGATGAGTTCCCGCTGGCGCAAGTGCCGCTGGCGGCGGGATTCTATCAGACCGGTCCCCGGACGCTCTGTTTCCGGCTGGTCTCGCCCGGTTCCGCCATGCAGAATGAAGTAACCGTCGAGCTTCTGGAGAACGAAGCCAAAGTAACCAACCGCTGGAGCTTTGACCAGACGGCAAAAAGCGCCGCGGGGAAACTTGTCACCGCCAAATAAACTCACGACAATTCCTTTTCGGAGGATTGCAAAAATAGATTTTCGTGGTACATTTCAAAGTGCCTTAAACCATATTTTCGGAGATTTTTGCAATGCCTTTTGACAATGGATCGGTGACTTTCACGATTTTCGACCTTCGCGCGGACATGCCTGAGGATACGATTGAACTTTTTGCCGCGCGCAAGGCCGGGACGCTCGACAGCGTCAGCACCGAGCCCGACGCCGAACCGCAGATCGGCTGGGTCACCGGCCGCCATCTGCTCGATACCCAGATCGACGAAGGCAGCGCTTATCGCGGCTCCTTCATCAACCTCTCGCTCCGCCGGGCGGTGCGCAAGCTGCCGTCGGCGCTCCTCAAGGCGATCTGTCAGCGCGAAGAGCATGCCTACATGCAGTCCAATCAGACCGACTACGTCCCCTCCAAGGTCAAAAAATCGATCAAGGAAGACGCCGTCTCCAAGCATATCGGCAAAATGCCCCCCGCCCTCTCGGCCCTGCCGCTGGTGATCGATCCCAAGGAGAACATCCTCTACCTCGGCGCGGCCTCCAATGCCCAGATCGACCTCTTCATCGAACACTTCTACCAGGCGACCAAGGTCGAGCCGCTTCAGCTCACTCCCGCCTCGATGCTGGCGAAGTTTTTCGAAACCACCGAGAGCTCGTTTCCGGCGCTCGTGTTTGCCGGTTCGGGGGAAGCCGATACGCCGGTCACCGGCCGCGACTTCCTGACCTGGCTCTGGTATTTCAGCGAAACCGGCGGCTCGGTCAGCTGCGCCCCTTACGGCGACTTCGAAGTCCTGGTCGAGGGTCCCCTCACCTTCGCCTACGCCGCCGAAGCCAACGGCGCCGAAGAAACTGTGGTCAAAAAGGGTGACTGCCCGCTCCGCAGCGCCGAAGCCAAAGCCGCGCTCTCGGTCGGCAAAAAGCTCAAAAAGGCCAAACTCTCAATCACTTGCGGCAACCACGTCTGGAGCGGCACCTTCGACGCCGACAAATTCGCCTTCGGCTCGCTCCGGCTGCCGGAGGGCGAATCGAGCCAGCCGGACGAGCGTTTCGTCGAACGGATGGAATTTTTGTACACCTACAAGTGCGCGATCGAGGCCTTCTTCAAGAAATTCGCCGAAACCATGCTGGCGATGGATTACCCCGAAACCGCCAAAACGATCCGTCAATGGGCGCTGGAACGCGACGCCATCTAATAAATTCAGGAGAAAAACCATGACCAAGACCGCAAAAGTAGCCATGTTGACAGCGCCCGGGAAGTTCGAACTCCAATCCTATCCGCTCCCGACAATCTCCGACGACGAAATCCTGATCAAAGTTGAAGGCTGCGGCATCTGCGGCACCGACGGGCACGAATACAAGCGCGATCCCTTCGGCCTCTGCCCGGTGGTGCTCGGCCATGAAGGTTCCGGTGAAATCGTCGAACTCGGCAAAAACATCAAAACCGACACCGCCGGAAAACCGGTCAAGCCCGGCGACAAGCTTGTCACTTGCATCATCCCCTGCGGCGAATGCGACGCGTGCAAAAACACCCCGGGGCGCACCAACCTCTGCGAGCGCTGCGGCGTTTACGGCCTGATGCCCGACGACGCGGTTCATTTCAACGGTTACTTCGGGGAATACATGGTAATCCGCGCCGGATCGACCTTCTTCAACGTGACCGGCATGACCCTCGACCAGCGGATGCTCGTCGAGCCCGCCGCGGTCGCGGTTCACGCGGTCGAACGCGCCAAGACCACCGGCTTGCTCCGTTTCAACACCACAGTGCTCGTTCAGGGCTGCGGCCCGATCGGATTGATGGTGATGGCGGTTCTGAGGACGCTCGGCATCGAGAACATCATCGCCGTCGACGGCAACGACTCCCGCCTCGAGTGGGCGCGTAAAATGGGCGCGTCCGCGACCTTCAACTTCACCAAATACCCCGATTTCGACGCGATGCTCAAAGAGGTCAAGGCGGCCGCCGGCGGCCTCGGCGCGGAATTCGTCTTCCAGTGCACCGGCGTCGCGGCGGCGGGCTCCAACGCCTGGAAATTCGTCCGCCGGGGCGGCGGCTTCTGCGAAGTCGGCTTCTTCATGGACGGCGGCTGCGGCTCGATCAACCACCACTTCGACCTCTGCAACAAGGAGATCACGGTGGTCGGCTCGTGGGTTTACACGCCGCAGGACTATCCCACTACCTTCGACTTCCTCAAGCGCGCCAAGGGCATCGGTCTCGACGTCGAAGCGCTGGTGACCCACCACTTCAAGCTCGAAGACATCGCCGAAGCGCTCGAGACCAACGTCCAGATGAAAGGCATCAAGGTCGCGGTCGTCGTCGACTGACGGGCTGTTTCCGACTCTTGAATGCGGCCAAAAGCACCGTATTCAAGAGTTTTTTGATTCAAACCATGGAAAAACACGAAAAACTGCAGCTTGGCCGCTATGAATACGGCGCGCTACTGACCTTCATCAGCTATGCCGCCGGATCGGTGGCGGTCCCGGTGGTGCTCGTCTCGCTGGCGAAGGACCTCAACTTCCCGCTCGCCGACGGCGGCATGACGGCGGGCGGCTTCCTTCACTTCGGGCGGAGTGTCGCGATGGTCGCGGCGCTGGTGCTCTGCGGCTTCGCCGCCGCGCGTTTCGGCTTGCGCCGGACGCTGGGCTTTTCGGTGGTGCTGATGGGAATCGGCGTCGGCCTCTGCGCCGTCGCGCCGTGGTACGGCATCCTGCTGGCCGCCTTGCTGATCGCCGGGATCGGCGAGGGCGTGATCGAGGGTCTGGCGACCCCCTTCGTCCAGGACCTTCACCCCAAAGATCCGGGGCGTTACCTCAATTTCACCCACGGCTTCTGGTCGCTCGGCGTATTCACGGTCGTCCTGCTCGCAGGCTGGATGATTTCAGCAGGGATTTCCTGGCGCTGGGTGCTCGCCCTGGTGGCGATATCCAGCATCATCCCGGGCTGGATCATCCTCGGCAAAGAAAATCCGGACCATCCTTATCCGGAAGCGGAAAACCCGCCGTCGCCCCAAAAAGTCTTTTCCCATGCGGGCGAAATCATGAAGCGTTCCCACTTCTGGCTTTTCTTCTTCACCATGATCGTCGCGGGGGGCGGCGAATTCTGTTTGACCTTCTGGTGCGCGAGCTTCATCCAGCTCAATTTCGCCGCCTCCGCGCTGGCGGGCGGAATCGGCACCGCTTCGTACGCCGCCGGAATGTTCCTCGGCCGGACCGGTTGGGGAATCCTGATCAAACAGCGCCAATTGCGCGCGCTGGTGCTCTATTCGGCAATCGCGGCAACGCTTCTCTCGCTGCCGATTCCGCTGTTGTCGGCCGATATGTTCGAGAACCCGATGACCGTGCTCTACGTGCTCAATGTGCTTCTCTTTTTCTCCGGCATCGCCTCGGGGCCGTTCTGGCCGAGTCTGCAGAGCTACTGCGCCGACCGGCTGCGGGGCGTCGATACAACGATGCTCTTCATTCTGCTTTCCTGCGCGGGGGTGCCGGGATGCGGATTTTTCGCATATCTGATGGGAATCGTCGGCGATTACTGGGGGCTTCGCATCTCTTTTTACCTGATCCCGTTTTGTTTCGGGATGCTGGTGCTTCTGCTCCTTGCCGAAACAATGATCTACGGAAAACGCAAGGAAATCAAAGCATGATCATCCGCAATACCAACCAGATCAAAGTCTTCAACATCCACGTCGTGCGCGCCGCGCTGCCGCCGCGCGCCCCGGTGACGATCGGGCGGATCGTCCGCTCCACGCGCCTCAGCGTCCCGACCGTCAGCCGGATCGTCGACGAAATGGTCGAATCCGGCGAACTCCTGATCTCCCCCGAGGAAGTCGTCACCGGCGGACGGCGGGCGCGGCAATACATCGTCAACGCCGAATTCGCCTACACGCTCTGCATCTACTTTGACCGCAAAGTGATCTGGACGGAGCTCTCCAACGTCATCGGCGACGTCGCCAGCCGCGAGGAAGTCGCGGTCGAAGAGCTTTCTCACGTCGGAGAAATCGACCGGATCGTCGCCGGTTATGCGAAGAAATACCCCGCGTTGAAAGCGGTTTCGATCGGCGTCCCCGCCTGGGTCGACCGCGATGAACTCAAGGCGATCAAGGCGTATCCGAGCTTCACCAACGTTAACTTCCGGGAATTGCTGCAGCAAAAATACAATCTCCCCTGTCACGTGACCAACGACCTCAAGGCGATTGTTCGAGGTTATTACAACACCCACTTCGCGGGGCAGAGAACCAGCCTCTGCTGTTTTCACCTGTCGTCGAGCGGGCCGGGAACGGGCCTCATCGTCGCCGGTAAACCCCTGCCGGGCTTCGTCGGCTTCGCGGGAGAAGTCGGCTATCTTCCGGTCGGCCAGAGCACGCTTCATCAGGCCCTCAGCCCGGCGAGCGACGAAAAGAGCCGGACCCGGGCGGCGGCGGCGGCGGTGATTTCGCTCATCACGCTGATCAACCCGCAATACTTCCTCTTCTGCACCCACGGCAAACGCCTCGGACCGGTCGGTAAAATCATCGATATCTGCCGCGAAAAGCTTCCCGCCGAAGCGCTGCCGCAGTTCATCGAGAGTGAGGAGTACCATCTGTATTATCTCAAGGGCCTGCGCCAGATCGGCCGCGACATGATCTTCGGCCCGGCCTCCTGAGCCGCCGTTGTTTTTTTCAGAACAAAAAAAATTCACGGGTTTGTATTCGCGATTGAACGATGCTACGTTACAATCGAAACAGTATTCTGACCGTGTCAATCCATTATAAACGTAAGGAGTTTGGAATCATGCGGAAATCCCGATTGATCGCAACGCTGCTGCTGACCTTGGCGGCCACCGCGCTATGGGGCGCGGGCATCAAAATCGACCTTGACGGCCGCGATGAGGTCGTTACCTTCAAGGACCTGACGGCGACCGGCGGCATCAAGGGCGAAACGGCCCCCTGGGTCCCTGAAAAAAGCCGTAATCAATATTTGATTTTCACCTCCAAATCTCTCCCCGCCGATTTTGCCGACTATCAAATCTCCTTCGTTCCTGAAAAGAGCGGCACGGTCAAGCTTTATGTCCGCGGCGGCTTCGTCTCCAACAAGAGCAAGGTCGAGTGGAGCCGCTATCGAGATCTCAAACTTCAGGGCGCGACGCTCCTCAATCCCGGCTTCTCCGAAATGGCCGGCAGAACCGCCAGGCACTGGGAAGGCCGCGCCGAGAATTTCCTTGAAACCAAAGACGGCGTGATCAACGCCGCCCACGATTTCGGCGCAATCCAGCCGATCACGGTCAAGGCCGGAGAAAAAGTCACGTTGAATTTCCGTGCCGCCGCCGGCAAGATCACCGCGCCTCCGGCCGGGTCCGCGTCCGCCGCCTCCAGCGGCGTCCGGATGGCCGCCAGGGAGGAGAAAGATCCCTCTTATTATCGGCTTTACCAAAAAGACGTCAAATTGCTCCCCCTCGCCGACAAGGGTATCGAGGGCAAGACCGTCCGCGAACGCGAACCCGAGCTGAAAATCCTCCGCCCGCTCCCGGTCGCCAAATTCCCGGCCGGCAATCCGGACAAGGTCAACAAACTAGCCTCCGACCTCAAGATTCCGCTTGAACTCTTTGACAGCGCCAATGTTTCGCGCGAGATCGCGATCCGCTGCGGCGTGCCCTTCGCCGTGGGCACACTGTTCAACGTTCCTTCCACGCTCTCGGTGATCGCTCCCGACGGCAAAGCGGTCCCGGCGCAGTTTTCCGCCATCGGCTTCTGGCCGGACGGCTCGATCAAGTGGGCGCTGCTCCAGTTCACCGCCAAACTCAAAGCGGGCGAAAAAACGATTTACACCGTCGAAAACCGCCCCAAAGGCGGAGCCCCCTACCCCGTCAAACTCAAAATCGACGAAAACGCCGACCGGATCAAGATCGACACCGGCGCGCTCCAGGCGACGGTCGACAAAAATAAGTTCAATCTCCTCTCCAATGTCTCGATCAACGCCCGCCAAGTCGGTTCGTTCGCTCCCGAAGGCATGACCTTCGTCGACGAAAAAGGCGTTCCTTTCAGCGCCGCCGCCGCCAAGCCGGACAAGGTCGAATGGGAAGAAAAAGGCGATGGCGTCGCCACGCTCAAAGTCTCCGGCTCCTACGCCGACGCCCAGGGCAAAAAGCTTCTCCAATACGTCAGCCGCCTCCGTTTCCGCGCCGGGAGCCCGTTCGTCGAGGTCATTCACACTCATATCGACAACAATATTGAAACCGAATTCACCGACATAACCTCGCTCGGCATCCGTTTCACTCCGGCTGCGAAAATCGCCAAAGCGGCGGTCATCGACGGCACGGGCAAAGTGCTCGCTTCCTCGCTCCCGCTCTCGGTCATGCAGCAGGATGAGCAAACCATCGCGGTCGACGGCAAAACCTCCCGGGCGGCGATGTCCGGCAACCTCGAGATCGTCGGAACCGATGGAAAAAAGATTTATATAACGGTCCGCGACGCCGCCTTCCGCTATCCCAAGGGTTTCACCGCCGACGCCGACGGCGCGACGATCGAGCTTCTGCCGAAAATGCCGGCCGCCGATTTCGGCATGAAGCTCCCGCACTACCTCCACTTCCCGTTCTGCCAGGGCTTCTACCGGATGAAGTGGGGCATGGCGTTCACCGAGAACTTCAAGCTCGACTTCTCCGCGCCCGACGCCAGAACCGCCGACGCGGGAAGCAACCACCCGGCCTACGTGGTGGTCGGCCGCGATTATTTCGCCTCCACCCGCGCCATCGACGGAGTCACTCCAAGCGACGATCACAGCTTCGACGACTGGGACAAAGAAGTCGCCAAAACACTCAAGAAACACCTCCACCGCAAGATGGAGCTGCGTGAATTCGGCTTCCTCAACTACGGAGACTGGTACGGCGAACGCGAACGCAACTGGGGCAACAACGAATACGACCTCGCCCACGGCCTCTTCAACCACTTCGCCCGTACCGG
Organism: Victivallaceae bacterium; assembly: GCA_031555495.1. Classification (GTDB taxonomy): domain Bacteria; phylum Verrucomicrobiota; class Lentisphaeria; order Victivallales; family Victivallaceae; genus JAVBUI01. The sequence continues at coordinate 10,686 of JAVBUI010000189.1, forward strand.
CAACCTCGACGCCGCCCGCCTCGGCGAAGCCGCCGCACAGCACCAGGCCGACTCCGACATCGTCCACGCCTATCCAGACCGTTATTACGTCGGGGCAAACGCCCAGCACGCCATCGGCCACACCGGGTTGAGCTACCAGGTGGCCCAACGCGCGACCTGGTCGTTCCCGTGCGACGTGAGCTTCTCGGCTCAGAACGGCCACACCTGGTGCGACGGCATGCTTGAGGGCTGGTATTTCTCCGGCAACCCGGTGGTGATGGATGCGACGCTGAAGCTCGGCGAACACATGCTCAACTTCATGTCTCCGTCATTCCGTTCGCTCGGCACTCATGAGCGCTCAGCGGGCTGGAGCCTCAAGGCGCTGGTCGCGCTCTACCGCGCCACGGGCGACCCGGCCTACCTCAACGCCTGCCGTGCCATCGTCGACGTCACGCTCAAGGAGCAGAACTTCGAGAAAGGCGGCGCCTGGCCCCGTCCGATGCCGACCGACCACGCCAACGGCCATAAGAATACCTTCGGCAACTGCCCCTATCTGATCGGCATCCTCTTGGAAGGTTTGCGCGAATACCACCTCGTCGCGGGCAATGAGGCGACCAAGCGCTCGATCGCGTCGGGCGCGACCTGGCTCAAAAACGTATACAACTACGAAGCGATGCACTGGCCCTATTCGGTCGGCTGGGACGGCAAAATCTACGCCGCCGGCGGCAGCGCGCTCGACAACATGATCGCCTCGGGAGCAATGACCGGGGCGAACTTCCTCAACGACCCGGTGCTCCGCCGGATCTCCGCCAACTCGCTCCAGAAGAGTGCGGTTCAGGGAATTCCGGTCCGCGGCAAGGAGTTCGCCCAGGCGATGATCCTGACCCCGGGACTGATGGAGGAGCTCCACATCTGGGCCGAAAATCATCCCGGCGAGCGCTTCACCAGCGACCGGATCGGCATCCTGCGCGAGATGATCAAAAACAATCGGACAACGAGTTTCCGGCTTCGCTCGCCCGAGCTCAAAACCTTCGTCGTGACTCTGCTTGAGCCCACCGCCAAGCTGACCGTCGACCGCAAGCCCCACGGCGCGCGGCCCAAAGCCAAACCGACCGGCACTCTCACCGTGACCGGACCGGACGGCAAAACGGTCGGAGAAAAGGTGTTCGAAACCAAACCGGGAGCGAGCTTCGAATTCGACCTCGCGGGCAAAAAAGGCGACCGCTTCGAAGTCAAAATCAGCGACGACCTGACCGCCGTCTGGAACATCCGCCGCAACCAGGCCTTCCTCGCCGAAGCGCAGCTGGTCAACGGCACCACCTTCGGCGGCGGCGGTCCATTGATCCTCTCCTTCGTCGTTCCGGCCGGGACCAAGAGTTTCACCGCCGAGGTTTACGGCGTCCACACCGGCAATTACGGCGCCGAATTGCTCGATGACAAGGAAGAAATCCGCGGCACCGCCCAGGGCACGGTGGTCGGTGAAACCCGGCTGCCCTGGCTCGACTATTCGAAGAAAGAGGACCCGAAACGCCTGATCACGGTCGATTTCCCGGAAAAGACCGCCAAGGATCAGCTCTGGAAGCTCTATCTCTGGGGCGCGGGCGATTTCGGCGCGGTCTTCCGCGGCATCCCGTCGCAGGCGCGGATCGAATAAGTCTCTTCCGCATTGTAAAAACTCCCGCTTTGGTGTATAGTAATTCAACATCAAATCGGGAGTTTTTTTATGCGCGCCGGAGAAAGCGTCAAGTGTCCGCACTGCGGGGAAAAAACCATCGTCAAGGAGCACCGGCTGCTTGACGGCTTCCAAATGACCGGCGTCGAATTCCGCTGCATGCTCTGCTCCGCGAAATTCGGCGACGCCCCCTCCCCCGGCAGTGCCGCGCCCGAGGCCGCGCCGAAGGTGAATCCATTCGCCGCGCTCCTCGGCGAAGAGACCGCCGCCGCTCCGTCGTTATCCGACGGCGGCGGCAAAGCGCATTTCTGCCGCGACTGTCGGAACTTCATCGTCCACCCCTTCCTTTCCCGCTGTGAAAAGCTGGGCAAAGAGGTCAATCCGATGGACGATTGCGTCCATTTCGAAAGCAAATCATCATGAACAAATCCGAACGGCTGGCGGCCTTTGAAAAGGCCGACCTCTATCCCGTCATCTCCAGTGAATTCACCAATGGCCGCCCGGTGCTCGAAATTTTCCGTTCCGTCGTCCGCGGCGGCGCGAAATTGGTTCAATTGCGCGAAAAAAACCGTCCCCAAAAGGAACTCTACGAACTCGCCCTCGCCTGCCGCCCGATCGCCGATGAAGCGGGGGTGCTGCTGATCATCGACGACCACGTCGACATCGCATTGGCCGCCGGAGCCGACGGCGTTCACCTGGGCCAGGAAGACCTCCCGCTCGCGGCGGCGCGCCGGATCGCCCCGGAGCTGCTGTTGGGAAGCTCAACCCACAATCGCGAGGAAGCGCTGGCCGCCCGCGGCCTCGCCGACTACATCAACGTCGGTCCGATTTTCCCGACCCAGACCAAAACGGTCGGCTGCGGTGCGCTCGGGATCGGGGCGATTGCCCGAATTGCGCCGCTGGCGGGCTGCCCCTTTACGGTGATGGGCGGCATCAAGGCCCGCCACATCCCGGAGCTCCGCGCCGCCGGGGCCAAGCGGATCGCGATGGTGACCGAAATCACCCAGGCGGACGACGTGGAAGCGAAAGTCCGCGAATTGCGGTTACTTTTTCATTGACAATGCCCGTTTCGGGCGGTATATTACAATATCATTAGACTTTTATCTAAACTGGAGAAAAAAATGTCTGGAAAAATGTACAAGATCGCGGTGCTCCCCGGCGACGGAACCGGTCCCGAGGTGGTCGCTGAAGGTATGAAGGTTTTGAACGCCGCGGCGAAGAAGTTCGGCTTCGGGATTGAATCCGATTCCTTCGACTGGGGCGGCGACCGCTACCTCGCCACCGGCAGCGTCCTCCCGGACGACGCGGTTGAAACGCTCAAAAAATACAACGCCGTCTTCCTCGGCGCGATCGGCCACCCCAAGGTGAAGCCGGGCATCCTCGAAAAGGGCATCCTCCTGAAGCTCCGTTTCGAGCTCGACCAGTACATCAATCTGCGCCCCGTGAAGCTCTATCCCGGCGTCGAAACTCCGCTGGCCAAGAAGGGCCCGGAAGACATCGACTACGTCGTCGTCCGTGAAAACACCGGCGACGTCTACACCGGCATGGGCGGCGTTTCGCAGCCCGGCACGATCCACGAAGTGGCGATCCAGAACATGGTTTACAACTACTTCCAGGTCGAGCGCTGCTTGCGTTACAGCTTCGAACTCGCCCGCAAACGCCACACCAAGGCCAATCCGTGGCGCGGCCTCTCCGCCGAAGACATCGCCGCGGGCAAGACCGCCCAGGTGACGCTCTGCGGCAAGAGCAATGTCCTGACCTACGTCTTCGGCCTTTGGGACCGCGTTTTCGCCGAAGTCGCGGCCGATTACCCGGACATCAAGACCGCCTACTGCCACGTCGACGCGACCTGCATGTGGATGGTCAAGAACCCCGAATGGTTCGACGTCGTGGTCACCGGCAACATGTTCGGCGACATCATCACCGACCTCGCCGCGATGACCCAGGGCGGCATGGGCACCGCCGCCGGCGGCAACATCAACCCCAACGGGGTCAGCATGTTCGAGCCCATCGGAGGCTCCGCCCCCAAATACACCGGACTCGGCGTGATCAACCCGCTGGCCGCGATCGGCGCGGCGGCGATGATGCTCGAATTCCTCGGCGAGGCGGAAGCCGCCGCCGCGATCGAAAAGAGCATCGCCTTTGTCACCGGCAACAAGCTTGCCTCAATGGCCGCCGGCAAAATGGGCTATTCGACCAGCCAGGTCGGCGACCTCGTGATCGAAAACCTCTGACCGGGAGTGTGTGAAAAATGGCCGACCGGCTCAGAGCGATTTTAAGTCACTGCCGGAAATCCGGTAGCCGGTCGGTGTTTTTCCGTTTCGGCAACTACACCGGCATCATCAACCATGACCGGTTCGAGAATGTCGGCGCGCTCCAGAAGGAGCTCGCCGCCTTCGACGCCGCGCCAACCGAAGCGTTGTGCAAAAACTCCGCTTCGGTCCGCGCCGCCGTGCTCGGCAACCTCTTCTTCAAGTGCTACCGCAAACGCGGCATCACCATGCTGCTGAAGAGGGCGATCCTGCTGCCCCGGCCCTTCCGCTGCCTCGGCGCGGCCATCCGGTTGAAAGAAATCGGCGTGGCCACCCCCGAAGTATGGGCAGCGGCGCGCTGCCGGAGCTACTACTTTTTCCCGCAGATGGATTACCTTGTCACCGAAGCGCTGCCCGACAGCTGCGCTTCGCTGAAAGACCTGGTCCCGGAGTCCCGCCTCCCGATCGATCCCGAACTTCTGGGCGGCATCGTCCGGCTGGCGGCGAAACTCCACGACGCGGGCGTCGAACACGGCGATTTAAGCTTGCGCAACATCTATGCCGACCACAACGCGGACGGCTCGATCCGTCACTTCGGCGTGATCGACCTCGACTCGATGACCGCGCAGGATGAACCGCTCCCGATCAGTTTCCGGAGACGCGAGCTTGCGCGGCTGGTTTCATCCTATCAGGATTTGCGGAGCTACCACCACAAGGAGACCGCGGAGCTGTCGCTGTTGACCGACGAAGCGGTCAAGCTCTATTTGGAAGCCTCCGGCATCAGTCTCGCCTCGCCGGCACTGACCGACCGGATCAATTACCTTTATCGCCGGAAGTTGCGGAGCATGCCGCGATGAACTGCGACCCATGGCTGCTGTGGCTCGACGGCACGCATTCTCCCTTCGACAATATGGCGATTGACGAATGTCTGCTCGAGAGCGCGGCGGAGCACAAATTGCCGGTGCTGCGGCTTTACGGTTGGGATCGCCCTTCGGTTTCATTCGGAAAGTTCCAGCGTTACCCGTCCGAACTTGAAGCGAATTTCATGCCGGTGCGCCGGCCGACCGGCGGCGGCGTGGTGTTTCACGACGCCGACCTGACCTATACGGTGGTGATCCCGGCGGGGCACCGGATCGTCAAACTCGACCGGGCGGCAAGCTACCGGATTTTTCATCAGGCGATGAAGGAGCACCTCGGCGTCGAATCGGAACTTCTGGGCGAAGGCCGGGAGGACAAAGAGCGTTCGACCATGCAGTGCTTCGTTTCGCCGAGCCGGTTCGACCTGATGGGCCCGGCGGGCGAGAAATACGCCGGGGCGGCCCAGCGCCGGACCCGCGACGGGATTTTGCATCAGGGAAGCATCCGCCTGGAAGGCTCCGGATGGCCGGAGCGCCTGGCCGAAGCATTTCGCCGGGCGTTCGATCTGGAATACCTCGCCTGGGAACCGGATCGGGCGTTTCTGGAGCGGGCGTCCGGCCGTAGCCGCGAACGCTATCAAACTATGGAATGGAATCAGGGAAAAGATGCCTCAGGCGATTGAAAAACTGAAGACTCTGCTTGACTACCCCCCCGAAGTGGGAGACAAGCTCCGGGAAGCGTTGACCCACCGTTCGTACTCGGTGGAGAACAATTTATCTTACGACAATCAGCGTTTGGAGTTCCTCGGCGACGCGGTGCTTGAAATCATTCTGACCGACCATCTTTATTTCCGTTACCCCGAAGCCGACGAAGGAGAACTCACCCGGATGCGTTCGGCGCTGGTCCGCGAATCGGCGCTGGCGCTGCTGGCACGCAAATTAGAGCTCGGAACCTTCCTGATGACCGGGCGCGGCGAACAGGAGGCGGGTGGAGCCGAGCGCGATTCGACCCTCGCCGACCTCTTCGAAGCGGTGCTCGGCGCGGCCTATCTTGAAATCGGCTTCGACAAGGTCCGCCGGTTCGTCATCACGCTTTTCGCCGAAAACTTCCCAAACCCGGAAGAACTCCTGCTCGAAATCAACCCCAAGGGCGCGCTCCAGGAGCTCTCGCAGGGCCGCTGGGGCGAGCAACCGGAGTATCAGGTGGTCAGCGTCACCGGCCCGGAACACCAGCCGACCTTCGAAGTGGAGGTCAAACTCCGCAACTACGTCGCCCGCGGCCGTGCCGCCGGGCGCAAAGCGGCCGAAAGCCAGGCGGCGCGGCAGCTGCTCGAATTTTTGAAACACCAGGAGGAGTAAAGAGATGGCGGGTCAGCAATTGCGTTTTCCAGGCGTCACGGTCTTCGAAGCCGGAGCAATCGGGCAAATCGCAGACTTGCTCCCGCCGGGGAAACCGGTGCTGTTGCTCTGCGGCCGCCACGCGGCGCAACTGCTGGAAACGCGCGTCATTCCCCTCCTCGGCTCCCGTCCTTATGCCATCGCCCCCGCCATCACCCCGGAACTCCCGCTCGGCGACGTCGAACGCGCGCTCGAAAGCGGACGATCGATCGGGGCCGCGGCCGTAGCCGCCATCGGCGGCGGCAGCGTCCTCGACGCGGGCAAAACCGTGGCGGCGCTGCTGCCCCACCCGGTGATTTCGCTCTCCGACTGTTTTTATGGCAGGACTCCGGTTCCCGGCAAAGGCGCGTTCTTCCTCGCCGCCCCAACCACCGCCGGGACCGGCTCCGAAATGACGCCCAATGCGGTGCTGCTCGACCCCGCCACCGGCGTCAAACAATCGATCCGCCATCCCGGCATGCTGCCCGATGTGGCCTTGATCGACCCGGAATTGACCTATTCGTGTCCCGCGCCGGTCTGCGCCGCCAGCGGCTTCGACGCGCTGACCCAGGCGATCGAATCGCTGATTTCGAACCGGGCGACCGTATTCACCAAAGCGCTGGCGCGCGAATCCTGCGGCCTTATTTTCCGCAACCTCAAAGCGGCTTACGGGGGCGACCGCAAAGCGCTCGACCTCGTCGCCGAGGGAAGCATGCTTGGCGGCATGGCCTTTGCCCACTCCGGCCTCGGCGCGGTCCACGGACTGGCGCACCCGGCGGGAAGTTTATTCCACCTCCCCCACGGCAAAGTCTGCGCGACGCTCCTCGCGGCGGTTCTGAAACGCAACCTCGAAGCCCTCAACCGCGAAACCGGCGGACGCGGCGCAACTTTCATCGAGGATTTGATCCGGCTCCGGAGCGAAGTCGGCCTGCCCGACCGTTTCGACGCCGTCCTGACGGCGGAAAAACGCCGTTTCATCCTCGCCAATTGCCGCTCGGGAAGCATGAAATCGAATCCGGTCGCTTTCAGCGACGATGACTTAAGTGAAATTATCGACGAGGTATTCCGGTGAAAAACGCGGCAGCCGAAATCCTGGCGGTCGGCCCGAACCCGGCCTGGCAGAAGGTGTTGACCTTCGATTCCTTTCACTGCGGCCGGATCAACCGGGCGCGGGAACGCGTCGCTTTCGCCTCCGGCAAGGCGGTCAATTTCTGCCGCGCGCTCCGCTGCTTCGATTCCGGCTTGAGTTCCCGCTTGTTCCAGTTCGCCGGTGGCGAGCCGGGCAAGCGCCTGACCGCCGGGATCGAGCGCGAAAACCTTCTTCATACCACTGTCGCCATCTCCGAGCCGACCCGTGTCTGCACCACCTGCCGCGACCTGGCGACAGGGGAGATCACCGAGCTGATCGAGCCCGCCGCCGCCGTGACGGCGGAAAATGTGGCGGAACTCCTCGCCGAATTCGCCCGCCACTTGCCCGGTGCGAAGCTGGCCGCCTTCTGCGGAACCTTGCCGCCGGGGGCGGAAAAATCGCTCTACGTCAAAGCCGCCTCGCTGGCCGCCGCGCACGGCGTGCCGCTGCTGATCGACTCCTACATGGAACTCGAAACTTTGTTGGCGCTCCACCCCGCGCCGATGCTCAAAATCAACACCGACGAGCTGCGGCTCTTCACCGGCGAAACCGAAGTCCCGGCGGCGCTGCGGCGGCTTTTCGCGCGCTATCCCCTCCGCTTCGCGGCCATCACCGACGGAGCCGGAGACGCGCTGCTCTGCGATGGGCGGAACTTGCACCGCTACCGCCTTCCCCGGCTGGACAAAGTCGTCAACTCAACCGGCTGCGGCGACACCGCGAGCGCAGTGCTTTCAGCCGGGTTGATTGCGGGCGCGGAGCCCGTCGAAGCCTTTGCCGGAGCGTTGGCGGCGGCGACCGCCAACTGTCTCTCGATCCTCTGCGGTGAATTCGATCCGGCGGAGGGAGG
>JAVBUI010000294.1:0-4167 GCA_031555495.1 Victivallaceae bacterium
CGGATCGATTTCCTGCTCTTTGTCGCTCATCTTCCGCGGTCAAATCCGTTTTTTGAGAAACTCAAAGGCGGTGCGGATGTCGGCGGCCGGGTCGTCGCCGCATTCACGCTCGATGGTCAGGAAGCCGTCGAAGCCGGCCGCTTTCAGCGCGGCCAAATATTCCGGCCACGGAACTTCGCCGGTGCCGAGGGCGACTTCGCGGTATTCGGGGACGGGGCCGTCGCACTGGCGGTCGGTGCCGTCGGCGTTGACCATGCCGTAGGCTTTCCACGGGTTGCCGACGGCGAGGCGTTTGCCGTCCTTGGCGTGGGTGTGGACGATGTATTTACCCAGGAGCTCGACCGCCCGGACCGGGTTGTAGCCGAGGATCATCATGAAATTGGCGGGGTCGAGGTTGACGCCGAGGCCGGGGGAGTTGACGGTTTCGATGAAACGAAGCAGCGTTTCGGCCGATTCGGGACCGGTCTCGATCGCCATGGTGACGCCGCGCGTGGCGGCGTAGTCGGCGACGAAACGGACGGCGGCGACCATGTTGGGATAAACCGGGTCGTTGGAATCATCGGGGATGCAGCCGACGTGGGAGGTGATGACCTTCGACTCCATTTCAACCGCGAAGTCGACGATTTCACAGGTCAGCTTCGCCCGCTCCATGTTTTTGCCGTCGATCTGGAAGTCGTGCCCGCCGACGTCGGCGCAGATCGCCGAAAAGACCATGCCGCGGTCGAGGCAGCTCTTCTTGAGCGCCAGCCGTTCCGCCGCCGGGGCGTGCACCCAGTCGACCTTGATGCGGGGGCGGATGGCGTAGATCTGGACGCCGTCCGCGCCGAGCCGGGCGGCCTCGGCGATACCGTCGGCCAACTGCGGAAGATTGTAGGATTCCGGGATGACTCCGATTTTCATGATCGTAAACTCCTCTAGCGGGTTGGTTCGAGCACCATAGTGCGGACGGTTTGCGCCCATGCATCTGCGGAGCTCATGGATTTTTTTTCGTGCCCGGCTCCGTAGGAGTCGGTGTAAATGATCGTGTTGTCGGCGAGGTTATAGCCGTTGATGATCCGCATGTGGGAGGGGATGCACCAGATCACGGGATAGCCCTGATTGATCGCCTTGACGATGGTTTCGTTGAATTTCTTGAAGCCGCTGCGGTCGCGCATCCGGAGCTTGGCGACGACGCCGGGATCGGGAATGGAGTAGACTTTGTCCATCATGATGGTTCTGACGCCGCCCGAGCTGACGACGAAGTCCTCCAATTTGACCTGCGGCGCTTTTTCTTTGCGGGCGGCGTTGTTGTATTCGGAGATGTACTGCATTACGCCGTTGGCGTTTTCGAAGTAACGCACGGTGATCAGGGGCTCGACGCGTATTTTGAGGCGAGCCTGAGCTTGTTCCAGCGAAGAAACCAGTTTGGCGAGCGAGGTTCCCCGGTCCGCGTCGGTGGCGGCGAGCTGGGCGATGGTGTTCTGGTCGAGCTCCGCGCCGTAGAAACGCATGATCCGGGCCACAGTGGCGGCGGCGCAATAGCCTTTGCCGCCCTGGTCGATCATCGGGACGGGCAAATAACAGTCGCCGTTGGCCTCTTTGACCAGTGCGTCGGCAAGGTTGCGGTTGGCGGTCGAGACCCGGAGGGACGACTTCAGCCGTTCCGGCTGGCGGTCGGGGGGGAGCAAACGGAGCGTCAGATATTCGCCCTTGTCGCCGTTTTCGCACCAGGTGAGGACCCAGAGCGCCTGCTTCGAGCGGCCGTAGCGCATTTCGATGGTCGCTCCGCCGAGCCGGGCGCGGTCGTGCTGCGGTTCGCCCTCGATTCCGGAGGCGACAAAGGATTCAAGCTTTTTGCGGTCATCCCGGAAGGTCTGGAGCGGCATTCCCGGCGCGTCGCCCCGGTTGTGGACGGAAATTTCCAGCTCATCAATCCTGCCGTCTTTCTGGTTGGCGATCAGCTCCTGAATGCCGATTCCGGCGACGGTCAGCTGCTCCCGGCTCTTGCGTCCGTAATACCTGAAGATGGAACCCTCGCGGTCTCCCTGCTGGAGCGTCACGCCGAGCCGCTTGGAGAGTCCGGCGGCATTGCTTTGCCAGAGATCGATTGCCGGGGCTGCAAAGAGATTTTCAAATTCCGCCGTGAAACACAGTGCCGAAGAGGCCAATATCAGGAGCAGCAGTACGAATTTTTTCATTTTTGCCTCACCTCCCGGAAAAAGTCCCGGATCAGCCGGAGCGATTCATCCGCCAGTACGCCGCCCTCGACTTCGACCTGCCACAGCATGCCGGGGAAGGCGACGACGTTGAGCTCCGTCGAGCCGCAGGCCCCCGAACGCGGGTCGGGGAGACCGTAGACGACCCGGCGGAGCCGGGCATTGACCATCGCTCCGGCGCACATCGCGCAGGGCTCCTTGGTGACGAAGAAATCGACCTCCTCCATCCGCCAGTCGCCGAGCACAAGAGAACATTGGCGGAGGAGTTCGATCTCCGCGTGACAGCTGGCGTCCTTTTTTTCTTCGACCCGGTTGCCCGCGCGCGCGATGATCACACCGTCTTTGACCGCTACGGCTCCGATCGGAACTTCGCCCCGGCCGGCGGCCAGTTGCGCCTCTTCAAGGGCGGCGGCCATGAAAACCGAAGAGGTCACTTCTCGAAAATTTCCACTTTGGTGATGTCGTCGCCGAAGCGGTAGAAGCACAGGCGGATCGAACGGTCCTTGTACTGATAATAGAACATGATCATCTGGTCGGTCGCGTTCTGGACGTCGACCCGGGCGTCGGCCGAGCTGAAGATTTTGTCGAGCGTCGAGACGTCGCGTGTGAAATAGAAGTCGAGCTTCTCGTTCAGCCGTTTGGCTGCTTTGTATTTCGCCTCCGAGTTCGGCGGCGCGTCGGAGTGCAGAATCGCGATCTCCTTGCGGTAAAGTTCCGGGACTTCAATATCTTCCGACGACATCTTGACGCTCCGGCAGCCGGTCAGGAGAACGGCGGAAAACAAGCCGAGCAACAGCAAAAAACAGTATTTTTTCATGATTTCATTTCCCTTTTACCCATAAAATAGGTGCCGGACGCCGGAAAAGCAAATCTTAGTTTGCTTTTTTCACCGCCAGTCCCTTGAGATAGAACGATTCCGGCACCGCGAGCCGGGTCGGATGGTCGGGCGATTGCTCGAGGCGGCGGACGATCGCCGCTTCGGCTCCCGCGTCGAGCGCCGCGTCGGCGGTGATCTTCTGGAACAACTCGGCCGTCATCAGGCCCGAACACGAAAAGGTGAATAGCCAGCCGCCCGGACGAAGCAGGAGAAATGCCAGCCGTGCGATGTCCTGATAGGCGCGGCATCCCCGCGTGAGCGCGTTCTTGGAGTCGATGAACTTCGGCGGGTCGAGCACGATCAAATCGAATTGACGGGCCTGGTCGCGGAATTTGCGCAGCTGGGTGAAGACGTCGGCCGCGATGTTTTCGTAACGGTCGGCGGCGATGGAGTTGAGCGCGAAAATCTTCTCCGACTGGGCCAATGCCGGGACCGAGCTGTCGACGTTGACCGCGTGTTTCGCCCCGGCGGCCAGCGCGGCGGCGGCGAAGGCTCCGGTATAGCTGAAGCAATTGAGCACCTCCTTGCCCGCCGCGTATTCCGCGGTGATGGCGCGGTTGACGCGCTGGTCGAGGTAAAAACCGGTCTTGTGGCCGCGCCGGATATCGATTTCGAGCTTCACGCCGTTTTCGACGATGGCGATGACTTCGGGCGGCTCTTCGCCGAGGAGGACTCCGGCGCATTCCGCGAGGCCTTCGCGGGCGCGGACCGATACATCGGAGCGCTCGAAAACGCCGAGGCAGCCGCTCTCTTCGAGCAGGACTTCCGCCAGCGCGGCTTTGTGAAACTCCGCTCCCGCGCTCAAAAACTGCATTACCAGAAATTTTCCGTAACGGTCGGCGATCACGCCGGGAAGGCCGTCGGCTTCGGAGGCGACGAGACGGCAGCCGCCGTCGGGGAGATTGAGGCCGAGGTCGTTCCGCATCGCGACGGCGCGTTTGATCTGTTTCCGGAAGAACGCCGCGTCGACGGTTTCGGCAGGATCGAAGGTCCAGACCCGGGCGCGGATCTGCGACTCGGGCGACCAGGCGGCGAGGCCGAGGAGGTCATCTTTGGCGCTGCGGATTTCGACCGTCGAGCCGGGGAGGGGGGAGC
>JAVBUI010000119.1:0-2637 GCA_031555495.1 Victivallaceae bacterium
AAGCGCGACGGCTTCGTCGAAGCGATCAGTCTCTGCGACAACACCCCCGGCCCGGTGGCCCGGGTGCTCGGATCGGCGATCCTCGCCTACGAACGCGGCGATGAAGACCTCCGGCAGGCGGTCGACGACGCCTGTCTCGAGGAGCTGCCGAAGCTGGAGCGCCATCTTTCGACCCTGGGGACGATCGGTTATATTTCGCCTTTGCTCGGGCTTTTCGGAACCGTGCTGGGCATGATGCAGGCGTTCCAGACCATTCACGACACCCAGAGCGTCTATCTTTCGGCGGCCCAGCTGTCGGGCTCGGTCAATATGGCACTGATCACCACCGCCGGGGGACTGGCAGTGGCGATTCCCTGTTACGTCGGTTACAACTACCTGGTTTCGCGGATCAACGCGATTACCCTCGATATGGAAAAGGCCGCGTCGGAAATCCTGAGCTTTTTCGAGCGCCGCCGCCGGATGAAGCTGGCCGGGGAGGAGGACGATGAAACCGTCGACTAATCAAATCAGTGAAAAAGCGACTACGATGCGCCGTTACCGCAGCCGGCTCAAACCGTTTGCGGGGCGGCCGGATCTGACGGCGCTAATCAACGTGATGTTCCTCACCTTGATTTTCTTCATGCTTTCGAGTTCATTCGTCCAGGTCTCCGGCATCCGGGTCGACCTGCCGCAGGTCAACGCGCCGAGCTCAATCGATATCGAGAAATTCATCGTCTCGATCGCCTGGTCGGAGAAGGAGCCGCTGCTGTACTTCAACGATCAAAGCGTCAACTTCGACACGCTGGCCGAAAAGCTGGCTCAGTTGAGCGGTGTCTCCCGGAGCGCCACGGTGGTGATCCGCGCCGACAACCGTGTCCCCTTTGAGGTGGTAGCGCGGGTGATGACGCTGGCGCAGAAGGCGGACCTGGCCTCGTTTATCGCGGTGACGCCGCCGCGTTACAAACCAGACGCGGTTTTCAGTTCTCAATAATTATGGCCGGCCTGATTAAAAAATTCAAACTCAAATCCAATCCGGTGAGCATCCGGCGGGTGGTGATTGCCGAAGCGCTGGCGGCAACGGTTTGCGCGCACGCGGTTTTATTCGCGTTGTTTTACTACCGTCCGGCGGTCGCGCCGCGTGCCGCGTCGAAGGTGGCTCAAATTACGCTCTTCAGCGCCGATTCGGTTTCGCCCGAACGCCGGGCGATGGCCGAAAACTGGCTTGCCAACCACGATCCGGCGGCGATCGGCCGCAGCGACCGGACCGGTTCGCCGCTGGAACGGATCAAGACTGTGACGCGTTCCGAGCCGCCGTCGCGGGAGTTTCCGGAAGTTGAGATCAAGCCGGGCGAACACCGTCCGATCGAACCGGGGCTGCTGCCGGTGGAGGAATCGAAGGTTTCGCCGTTGCCCGGACGCACTCCGGCGGAGGCGGTTTTTCCTCGTTTTGCTCCGGTGGAATATCCGGAAATGTTGTTTGATGGCAAAAAAGCGGCGATGACGCTTCCGGCGGAATTGCGCCGGATGGGCAAATCGTTGAATGCCGCCGAGACTGAAGTTCAGATCGGTTTCGATCCGGTGCTGGAATCGGGTCGTTTCCGGGTGGTCCGCAGTTCGGGCAGCGTGCGTCTGGACTTGCAATTGGCGCGCGAGTTGATGCGTCAATATCCGGAGCGGAACGGGACATTTGTGATTCGCTGGAGTGAAGGCGGGGGTAAATTATGATCGGGGTGAGTTTCAGTACGGGGTTATTGGTTTACCTGATCGGTTTTCTGACATTGATCATATTTTTATGGATTCGTTCGCTGTTACGGGTGAAGCGCCATCAGTGGCAGTTGAACAACAGCCGTCTTTTTGATTGCGACAGTTGCCACTACGCGTTTCTGGCGGGGGAGGCGGTAAATTTGACGCGGTGCCCGCGCTGTAACGCGATTTGCATCCGCCGCCGCAAACGTCGCCGCACCTTCCATCCCTAAAATAAAAAAACAAAAAAAAACGCCGCCAGGCGGAATCCCGCTCTCCGTCGTACGGAGGCGCGGTCCAGCGGCGAAACGCTGGTCGCTCCGGCTCCACCGGAGCGAAGTTAAGCGCAGCGCCCCCCCGACGTCGGCGGAGCCGACTCCATCCTGCGAAAGCGAGGTCGGTAGCCTGGTCATGAAATGACCGGCGAACGACGTCGAGCGAAGCAGCTGTTTTTGCAGGCGGACCGGGTTTGGATTACAGCGCTCGGCCTGGCGGCCTCGCTCGGACCGGACTCCGCGCCGCCCTGAACGTTATGCGGTGTCCCTCCGCACCACGCATCCACCACGCATTCGCCACGACTGATCCGATGCGGCAGTGTAGGTGGGAGAGCATTCTCTGCATCGACACTCCAGAGTCCCGCGTGCCGCAGAGGGCCTGACGCGGTATCGAAGTAACCGGCCTCGCACAAAGCACGGATGCGAGGGAATCTTTCCGCAAAAAAGCGGAGAGATTCCGGAGCCTTTTGGAAGCAGGGGTTGAGGGGCGAAACCTTTAAAAAGACGGCACCGACAAAAGTGTCGTCTTTTTTATCGAAAAAAACAAGTGTTTACGCGTTACGGCTTGAATTTTCTTTGCTTTGTGTTATATTTATCTTGTTTATTACAAGCAATATAGGTGTATCATGAAGAACAAAAT
>JAVBUI010000284.1:0-2828 GCA_031555495.1 Victivallaceae bacterium
GAAACGGTCCTTTGCGATAGGTGATCCGCCCGTTCAAGGGGCAATACTCAAGCGAAATCCGGCAGTACAAAAGCGTGACCGCGAACATCGCCAGCCCAAATCCCACCAGCAGCATGCAGCCGCCGATCAGGCAGGAGAGGCCCGGCGCATAACCGCTCCGGGGAAGAATCGCGACAATCCCCCACAAAGTAATCGAAAGCCACCCCGCGGCCAGCAGCGCGAACAGAACACCCCAGCCGTTGAATACCCGCGTGGAGACGATTTCGCGTTTTCCCGCGATTTGAAACCGCAGCGGCGGCAACGGCTCGTCGGAACTCCGCCAAAAGGACGGTTCTTCGCCGCGGGCCAATTCATGGTAAAGGAAGTCATTCCGGCACTTCCCGCACCAGGCGATATCGTAAGCGACATGGAATTTCGTGATCGCTCCGGAGCAAACGGGACAATTCATTTGCCGCCTCCCGCAACTCTCGATCCGAGAAACGCCGCGATCAGATCCGCGTCCCGCTCCCTCGGCTCTGCAAGCAGAGTGCATCTCTCTCCTCCGGGGCCGACGACGTTGACCGCAAAGGGTTGTTTCGTCTTCTCCACCTGCCGGGCCGTTTCAATGCCCGCGATATCGGCGAACGCGATCGTCCGGCTTTTGAATCCCGTTACGATGCGCAACTCCCGGCGGACGGGATCGATCAGAATCTTCCGGCGCGAAAGCCAGAGCATGCCAAGCCCCGCCAGGAAAGCCGCCGAAATCGAAGGCCATGGATTCAGGCCGGGATTCATTACGCGAAATATGCCGGCGACGGCAAGATAAGCGCAGGGAAGCCCGATCAGACAGTACGCAAACAGCGCCCGGCTGACGACCTCCACGCCGGACGCCGACATCCGGTAACGGATGTGTTCGGGCAGGTCGGCAGGCTCGCAGGAAACCCGGGGATTGTCCGGCACATCCCGGTACGAAAAAACCTTGCCGCAGCCGCGGCAAGCTGCAAGATCGGTGGCAGGATTCTGGTCCCTCGGCGGAATCGCGCCGCCGCACTCCGGGCAAATTTTAGCTATCAACATGGAATGAGTCCTGAATTACTGTCGCTCAACAAGTTCGTCCTGAAAAGCGTTGTTTCCGGTCGCCCCGGCGTCGATTTTTTCGATCAGATAATGCACGGTGTCGGAGAAACTCAGGGTGGTAAACAGCCGCTCCGCGTCGGCATCTGGAATTTTGATTCCGAAATGCTCCTCCAGGGCCAGGATGAATTCAACGCTTTCCAGCGAATCACCGGCCCAGCAATCGAGTAAATTCATCGGGTCGTTGGGATAAACCATCATTTTGCCGGGGCGTCCCATTACATCGATGATCAGACGCCGGACCACCCATGCGACCTCCGCTTCGCGTCGGGTCGGCCAGTAAGAGAAAAAGAGAGCCGGCGAATAGAGCGGGCGCGGCGCTTCGCGGCCTATCGGCTTTCCGCACAGAAATGCATTTGCTTCACTGTCCTCAATCGGTTTCGGTTTGCCGTCCCGATAGGCCACCATCTCTCCCAGAGCCTCCGGCCACGGCGGGGGGGGGTGCACCGCGGGATTCACCTCCGAAAAGTTCGAGAGTTCTTCTCCCCATGTCAGCCGGAGCACCAGTTCGCCGAAGGTCTCGAAGCGCGGCGTCAACTCACGGTCGGTCAGAAACCGGAACAACGCCGGAAGTTTGCCGGACCCGATGGCCAGCAGCAGGTCATCTTCCGGGTAAACTATGAAATTGATCCCGAATTTCCGCATCAACACCAAGGCGGTCCGCGCCTGCAGGGGATCACGATAATGCCGGGCAAGAAAGTTCC
The DNA here is from genome assembly GCA_031555495.1 of Victivallaceae bacterium. Taxonomy (GTDB): domain Bacteria; phylum Verrucomicrobiota; class Lentisphaeria; order Victivallales; family Victivallaceae; genus JAVBUI01. The sequence goes on from JAVBUI010000284.1 coordinate 1,818, forward strand.
GGTTCTGTTCATCTTCAGGATCGAAGGGAGGACGTGAGTGTCGCTGCAATTCCGCCTCCCGAACGGCGATGCGGAACCGTTCAAGCCTTCTGATTCCACCGGGAACCGGGATGAGCCGAAAGAGGTGAACGGCGCAGAGAAACACTGCCAGCCCGCCGGGAATAAAAGCATAGCGTCCGACAAAAAAGGCAACAATACAGCAGACAACCCCAAGCGACGCCCAACGGGTTTCGCCTCGCGCCGTCCGGGATGCGGTCGGCACAATTCGCGTGAACAGCGCCTCCGCTTCCGCTCCGGCCTCCGGCGAAAACACCAGCGCTTCCCCGGAATAATGCAATCGAGGCAAGTCAAAAAGTCCGGCGGAAAAAGTCTCTCCGCGGCAATCCGCCTTCCGGAATCTGTATTTCAAAAATAGCAGGACAACACCGAAGAGAAGCCAACCGCCACCCCACTGCCGTCCCTCCGGAAGCCAAAAAGCGATACCCCAAATCAGCACAAACAAAGTAAATTGAAGGTGTTTGAACATCGCACCTAAAAATCCTTTTATTCTTCGTCCTCGTCTTCGGCAGCCGCGTTTTCTTTCGCCGGAGCCGACGGCGCCCATCCGGAAATCTTCGCGCGGTCGACCGAGTCGAGGCAGTACAGCACCCGGTGCGCCACCGTGCGCGACGACGCGAAGGAACGGTCGGTGTAGCGGTCGGCCACACGGAGCTTGCCCCGCTCAAACTGCGTGCTGAATTCGGTATACTGGAACCTTCCCTCGCCGAGCCGCGTCTCTTTGATTTCGAGCTCCTTCGGAAGCTTGAGCTCCACATTCAAGCGCTCAAAGAAGTCCGCCGACACCGGCGAATTCTCCTTGAATCCCAGCATATTGGTCCCGGTGCTGTAGTTTCCCCTGATCACATGCACGATGCGTTTGTCGTCCGCCGCAATCACAATCGACGGAACCGTCTCCTCCTCGCCGATATAACCGAACTCCGTCAGCCCCGCCTCCGCCAGCCGCGGACTGTT
>JAVBUI010000219.1:0-5937 GCA_031555495.1 Victivallaceae bacterium
TTTCACCTCACACTCCACCAAAGGGCTGTGCGCCCTTTGGAATCCGCACCAGGGCCGCGAGGCCCTGGCGCAGAGTCAAGAGGGCGCGGAGCCCTCTTGCGGAGTGTGAGGCGGAGTCTCGCGTTCGCCGGGCGAAGCCCCAGCTCAAGAAGAGGACCGCCAGTTCCGACGCTGAGCCCGGTCCGAGCGACGCGGGCGCGAAGCGTCTGCGGAGCGACGCCATCCAAGCCCGTCCCGCCTGCAAAAATGATCCACACGCCGTGTGTTCCAAGGAGAACGGTCGCTCCGGCCTGGCGGCCTCCACTTTGCCCGGGCTCGGGGCGGCCTTGAACCACGCTTGATATAGCTCCTGGCCACCCGCGCCAACGGCGCGGTGATAGTCAAAGCCGCTGTGCGGCCGCCCGGGCGAAGTCGGCGAGGTTTCACCTCACACTCCACAAGAGGGCTCCGCGCCCTCTTGACTCTGCGCCAGGGCCGCGTGGCCCCGGACCCGCCGCTCCGCTCCTACTCGGTCTGCGGCACGCCTGGCACTTTCGCAATCAAAACTTTATCCACCCGGTTGTTGTCCATGTCCATGATCTCAAAACGCCAGCCGCTCCAGTCGAAACGGTCGGCGGCCGCCGGAATCCGGCCCAACGTATGCATCATAAAACCGCCGATCGTGGTAAATACATTCTCCTCTTCATCCGGAAGCGGCTCCGAGAGCTTCAGCGCCTGTTTGATCTGCTCGATCGAAACGTCGCCGTCGACCAGAAGCGACTGATCCTCGCGGACGATGATCCCCGGCTCCTCCAACGGGTCGGACGAAGACAACTCCCCGACGATCGAAGTGAGAACGTCGAACAGCGTCACCATCCCGCGAAGCGCCCCGTATTCGTCGACCACCAGCGCGCACTGGTGATGATGCGCCCGGAAGCTTTCCAACAGCTTGGTCGTCGGCACGCTCTCCGGCACATAAAGCGGCGCCCGGAGATACTTGGCCACTTCCAGCGTTTCGCCGCTCAAAGCCGCCCGCAGCACGTCGCTGATTTTTAGAATGCCCTCCACCTGGTCGAGCCCGTTGCGGCAGACCACCAGCCGCGAATGCGGACAGTGGATCAGACAGTCGCGGATTTCCGCTTCCGGTGAATCAAGGTCCAGCATGTAAATGTCGCTGCGGTGCGTCATGATGAGCTCGATCCGCTGCTCGTCCAGCCGCAGCACATTGGAGACGATCGCCTGTTCGCTTTCATGGAAAATTCCGGCCTCGGCGCCTTGCTCCATCAGAACATTGATCTCCTCGTCGGTCACCGGCGGCTCCGGCTCGCTCTGCGAACCCGTGAGCGTCAGCAGCAGCTTCGTCGAAGTGGACAGCAGCCAGACCAGGGGACGGGTCAGTTGGGCGAGAAAGTTCATCGGCCCGGCGATGACGGTCGCGATGCGTTCCGGCGCGCGCAACGCCAGCTGCTTCGGCACCAGTTCCCCGACCACGATGGAGAAATAGGTCAGCGCGACCACCACGACGGTTACCGCGATGGTTCTGGCGTAAGGCGCGAGCGGTTCAAATTCCGCCAGCCGGGCGGCCAGCGGGGCGGCCAGCACGGCTTCCCCGATGGCGCCGCTCAGGATGCCGACCGCGGTGATGCCGATCTGGACTGTGGCAAGGAAGGTCGAGGGATCGGTGCACAATTTCAACGCGGAACGGGCCCGGCCGCTGCCTTGATCGGCCCATTTCTGCAAGCGTGTTTTCCGTGAAGAGACCAGAGCGATTTCGGTCATGGCGAAGAGACCGTTCAACACAATTAGTCCGCAGACTATAATTATGTCCATATTTTTCCTTCTATTAAATTAAAAATAACCGGCATTATTAACATAACAGTGGAATACTCAAATGCAAATGCCGAAACACAAATCAAACCCGGCGGGAAAATAAAATGAATTGCCATTCGCAAAAGACTTTTCCCGTAATATACTATAAGCAACAACAAGTCCCAAAGGAGGAAATATGCATTATTTTGATTCGATTTCAAAGCTGGCGCCCGGCGTCAGGTCGCGTTCGGTCAGCGCGGAGAACGTTTACGGCAAGCCGGGCGGGGGAGGGCGGGCCGAGGTTTCCGCCGAAGCACAGCCCGACGTCGCCCGGATCGGACAGTTCTGGGGAGGGCCCAATCCGTGCGCGCGCGAACTCGGACGAGGCTGGAAGGTGCGTCCCTGCATCCGCCTCGAACCGTTGTCGGTCAATACCCTGATGGACATCGATGGTCCCGGCCGGATCCGGCATATCTGGATGACCACCGCCCCCTCGCGCGACCTCGTGCTGCGGATTTACTGGGACGGCGAAAGCACGCCCAGCGTCGAAGCTCCGCTCTGCGATTTCTTCTGCAATGCGGTCAAACACAACGCGCCGGTCCTCGCGCTGCCGATCAACGTCAACGCCACCAACGGCATGAACTCCTTCTTTCCGATGCCGTTCCGCAAACATGTCAAAATGACGGTCGAGAACCTCAATCCCCGCGAGGCGGTCGGCTGTTTTTTTTATACGGTCAACTACACCGAGGAGCCGGTCGGCGAGGATGAAGGGTACTTTCACGCTTCGTTCCGCCGCACCAACCCCTTGCCCTACGGCACCGATTTCACCGTAGTCGACGGCATCGAGGGGCGGGGGCACTTCGCCGGCTGTTACATGACCTGGCAGCAGAACTGTGACGGCTGGTGGGGCGAGGGGGAGATGAAGATGTTCATCGACGGCGATGACGATTTTCCCACCATTTGCGGGACCGGAACTGAGGATTATTTCGGCGGGGCGTGGTGTTTCAACGCGACCTACAGCGCGCCTTTCTTCGGCCACCCATGCGGGGCGGAGAACAAGACCGGGGCGCGGCACAGCCTCTATCGCTTCCATTTGCCAGATCCGGTCTATTTCGAAGAGCGTTTCAAGGCCACCATGCAGGCGATCGGCTGGCGGAGTGAGGACCGTTATCTGCCGCTTCAGGACGACATTTCAGCGGTTGCCTATTGGTATCAGGCGGAGCCCCACCGGCCGTTTCCGGTGTTCCCGGAACGGAACGCGCTCGAAATTATTTAGCCGCCGGGAGAAGCGAAAATCCGGCTTCAAAGGTTAATTTGAAGCCGGATTTTTTTGATTTTTATCTTTTTCAGCCGTAAAAAAGGCTTGCTTTCCGGCGAAAACAGCGCTATAGTCCCCCAGATAATGATCGGCTGACTGGGTGAGGGGGCCTCAATGCCACGCTTCAAAAAATAGACTTCCGCCGCAAACGTTTCATCAGAAAACATCAGGCGCTATCAATGTATTGTTATCCGGAGAATTATTTTCGCAAAAAAAGACGGACATATCTCGGATATGACGTCCTGCTGGGGGCGCGGACGAGAATTTCGTGGATATTCGACCGGTTCGAGCGCCTGTACCTCTCCTTTTCGGGCGGGAAGGACAGCACGGTGATGTTTCACCTCTGCGCCGAGGAGGCGCGCCGCCGCGGCCGGAAATTCGGGCTTCTCTTCATCGACTGGGAGTGTCAGTACGAACTTACCATCCGGCATGTCCGTGAAATGATCGAGCAGTATGCCGATGTGATCGACCTCTACTGGTGCTGCATTCCCCTGGTGACGGTGAACGCGGTCAGCGTTTTTGAGCCCGAATGGACCGCCTGGGAAGAAGGACGCGAATGGATTCGCGAAAAACCGGAGTGCGCCATCAAAGACGGCCGTGTTTTTGCGTTTTTACAGGGCGCGATGTCGGTTGTAGAGTTTTTCGTGCGGTTGGGGAACAGGGATGGCCGAAAAGAGAAAAACCCCGGTTTAGTAGGCCATGCCGCCGCGGTATCGCTGAACCGCTGGGCCGCCGTGTCGCAGGGCAGCCGCAAAAATACCTGCCAGGGGAAACGCTGGACCACCAGGATCAGCGATTGCCTTTACAACGCCTATCCGATCTACGACTGGAAAACCGAAGACGTCTGGACCTATTGCGGCAAGTACCGCAAGCCCTATAACCGTTTGTACGACCTCTTTTACCAGGCGGGCATTCCGCTCAGCCGGATGCGGATTTGCGAGCCCTTCGGCAACGAGCAGCGGCGCGCGCTGGATCTGTTTCACGTGATCGAGCCGGAAACCTGGGCGCGTATGGTTTCCCGCGTCAACGGCGCGAATTTCGGTGCGGTTTACGCGCGGGAACGGGGGATCGTACTCGGCAACCATACGATTTGCAAGCCGGAACGGTGCACCTGGGAAGAGTTTTCCAAAATGCTCTTGAAATCCATGCCGCAGTCGACCGCCGAACACTACCGGAACAAGCTCGCGGTCTATCTGCGATGGTGGAGGACCCGGGGGAAGCTGCCGGACGGCGTTCCCGACGAACAACCCGGCGACCTGGGGACCAAGGACATTCCGAGCTGGCGGCGGATTTGCAAATGCCTGTTGAAGAACGATTACTGGTGCAAAATTCTCGGCTTCGCGCCGACCCGTACCTCGGCGTACCGGAAATACTGCGAGCTGATGAAAACGCGGAGGAAATTATGGGATTTGATTTGAGCCGGTTCGAACAGCCGCCGGAGTGGGCGGAGCGCCACCCGGTCGCCAGAATTTACTGGATTCCGATTCATCTGATCGAGGCCAACGATTACAATCCCAATGTGGTTGCGCCGCCGGAGATGCGTCTCCTGGAGCTCTCCATCGAGGAAGACGGCTACACCCAGCCCCTCGTGGTGTGGTTGCGCGAGGATGAAAAATTTGAAGTCGTGGACGGCTTTCACCGCTACAGCGTCGGAAAGCGGAAAAACAATTCCCATTTGCCCTGCGCCGTGCTGAACCGGCACGAGGAGGACCGCGGCGACCGCATCGCATCGACCATCCGCCACAACCGCGCACGCGGCAAGCACCAGGTCGGGGAGATGAGCAACATCGTTCTCGAATTGAAACGGCGCAACTGGAACAAGGAAAAGATCGGCAGGGAGTTGGGCATGGATCCGGACGAAGTTTTGCGTCTCTCGCAGATCGGCGGGCTGGCCGAGATGTTCGCCGACCGGGAGTTCTCCGAAGCCTGGAAATGAAAAATACGCCTGAGCCTTCAGGCCGTCAGCCGCATTTCAATTCGTATTTTGAACCGTTTGGGTGCAAGCAACAGCCCCGCCCGGGATCGGGCGGGGCTGTCCATTCAGTCCATTCCTTTGGGTCGTCGAAGTCCGATCAGTAGCCGGGATCCCAAGTCAGCTTGCCGAGCCAGAAGTAACAATTTTCCGGAGTGTTGGCGTAAACTCCCATGACCTTGCGGAGTTCGACGTGGCCGTCGAAGAAGGTGACGTTGACTCCGATGCCGTGACGGTATTCCACGACCTCGGTATCGATGCTGCCGATGGCGTTGGTCGGATACGTTGAGCCGTCCCATTGGGCGGCGCTGGTGCCGGCGACGGAGATGTTGAGTCGTCCGTCAGCCATGGCGAACGTCTTGGAGGCTTGTTTCAGCGGGGAGATCTTGAGCTTTTGAAGCGCGGTGTTGTAGGCGAAGAGGGGGGAGTTGCCGCCGGCTTTGGAGTTGTAGCCGTAAGTCGCGACGATGTAGTCGCCGTAGCGGAAACGATAGTGGGCGGAGGGGCAATTGAATACTTTGTTGATATACTCTTTTTTGTTGGTGATATATTCCTGGGGAAACTTTCCGCCGACGATGTAGGGATAGAGATAATAATGCACTGATTTGCCATCGTATCCAATCGGAGCGTAGTCGTTTTCCGCCATTCCGTAGGAGAGAAGGCCGAGTCCGATCTGCTTGAGGTTGTTTTTGCAGCTGGCGGCCTTGGCGTTTTCCCGCGCTTTGTTGAGGGCGGGCAACAGCATGGAGGCCAGGATGGCGATGATGGCGATGACCACCAGCAGCTCGATCAGGGTGAAGCCCCGGCGCATAATGTTGATTATGTGGATTGGTTTTTGTTTGTTTTGCATATTCCATTT
>JAVBUI010000008.1:0-3202 GCA_031555495.1 Victivallaceae bacterium
GGCAGGCGCGTTGCGCCCACCTCCGCTCGGGCCGGGCTCCGCACCGCGACTTTCGTCGCGTTTCTTGAGCTGGGCTGCGCCCGGGCGAGAACGGCGAGGTTCCACCTCGCACACCGCCAAAGGGCGCTGCCCTTTGGAATCCCGGCCGACCGTCGGCTTCGGGATGGGGCAGGCAATACTTTTTTTCGCATTTTTTCGCATTTCCCGCTAAGTTCCGGCCATCTCGGTTCGTCCAATCTACCAGAAATCCGGATTCACCAGTCAGGAAACAACAAAATGGACACCAAACAACAATTCTTCGATCAACTGATCGACCGGGACCTCGGCATGCTGCGATCGGCGGCATACCGGATTCTCGGCAATCCCTTCGACGCCGACGAGGCCATCCAGCAGTCGCTTCTGACCGCATGGAAGAAATTCGAATCCTTCAAGAACCGCGCCCGGCTCTCAAGCTGGCTCTACCGGATCACCGTCAACTCCAGTTACGACATGCTCCGGCGGAAACAACGCGAAAACCGCAAACTTAACGACTACGCCCGACACGCCGCCCCCGGCCCGGACCGGCCCGACACCCGGCTCGACGACCTCGAGCTGGCCATCGCCGCCCTCCCGGAGCTCTACCGCGAAGCCATCTCCATCGGCTTCCTCTCCGGCCTCGACGGCGAAAAAGCCGCCGAAATCCTCGAGTGCTCCGTCAACACGCTCCATCAGCGCGTTCATAAAGCCAAACAACTGCTGAAACAAAAATTGGAAAGCATATAATCATGAAAAAAGAACCCATCGACCAGAAGCTCGAATCGCTTCGCGGCCACACCCGCGATTCCGCCCCCGGCTTTCCCCCCGCCGAAGAATTCAAAGCCGAATTCTTCCGCCGAGCCAACGCCCTGCCTCCGCAACGGCCCTCCGCTTTCCGCTACGTCTGGAAAATCGCGGCGCTCTTCTGCATCGTCGCCATCGCTTCCGCGCTGCTGCTGCCGCAGCTCGGCACGGACAAAAAAATATCAGCGACAAGCAACCTCAAGCCGTTCCAGAAAGAATTCCCGAACCACCCCGTTCAAGTGGATGCCGATTCGCCCACTGAAAAAAAGGCCCCCACTTTTATCGAGGTGAAACAAAGTGATCTTCCGGAAATGAGTTTTACTTACACCTCCGCCCCGGAGCAGTCGACTTTGTCCGAACGAACCGATGTCGGCAAGGAAACCAATCTCCAGTCTCCACGGCCCCCCATTGCGCCGCCAGTGGAGGTGGAGGCTGAAAGTGCGGCGGCGTCTCTCCCTCAGCCCAAATCAGCACGAATGAAGCCGAAAATAGAAGTCTCGAAAAATCTCAACGCTTTCGGCAATGTCGTCTTTCATGACGGGCACGCCTCCGGTGTGAACTCCAAAGACTACGCTTTTGCCGCCGATATGTCGGACAGCAAAAGCCATGCATTCGGGCGCGGCGATATGCCGACCTCCGTGAAGGTCAAAGAGCAATTCAATACCGAAGAGTACAAGAATTTCATCGAAAACCCCTTCCTTGCGGTGTCGGCGAATCCGCTCTCGACCTTCGGCGCGGATGTGGACAGCGCCTCCTACACCAATCTCCGGCGGATGATCATGGATGAAAAGCGCCGCCCCCCGCGCGATTCGGTGCGCCTGGAAGAGTGCCTCAACTACTTCAATTATAACTACCCAGCGCCGGAGAAGGACAAGACCTTCAACGTCGCCTTTGAGATGGACGACGCGCCGTGGGCGCCTCAACACAAGCTCCTTTTGATCGGCGTTCAGGCGAAAAAGATCGAAAAGGATAAACTTCCTCCGTCGAATTTCGTTTTCCTGATCGACGATTCCGGTTCGATGGGTCACGTGATGCCGCTGGTGATCGAGGCGATGACCGCGCTGACCGATCAGCTTCGGAGCCAGGACAAAGTCAGCATCGTGACCTACGGCGGCAATGTCCGGCGGCTGGCCGAGGGCAAGAGCGGCAGCGACAAGGAAGAGATCAAAAAGATGCTCTCCAAGCTCAGCGCGGGTGGTTACACCCCTGGCGGCGCGGGGATCGTCGAGGCGTACAAGCTTGCGCATCAGTACTTCATCAAAGGCGGCAACAACCGGGTAGTCCTCATCACTGACGGCGATTTCAACGTCGGCGTGTCGAGCGAATCGGAGCTGGTGGAGATGGTGGAGAAGGAACGCGGCAGCGCGATTTATCTCTCAACCTTCGGCGTCGGGATGGGGAACTTCAAAGACAACAAGCTCAAGATGCTGGCCAACAAGGGGAACGGGAACTATTCCTATCTTGACAACGTTCGCGAGGCGCGCAATTCGATGGTCAATGAGATGACCGGCAAGATGTTCACGATCGCGAAGGACGTCAAGTTCCAGCTGGAGTTCAATCCGGCGAAGGTGCATTCGTACCGGCTGCTGGGGTATGAGTTCCGGAAGCTTGCGGACCGGGATTTCAACGATGACACCAAGGATGCGGGTGAAGTAGGGGTGGGCCATCAGGTGACGGCATTGTATGAGCTGGTGATGGCGGATGCGCCGGACGAAGTCAAGTACCGGAACACGCCGAAGCCGGATGACTTGAAGTATCAGGCGCGTACAAAGAAGGCGAGCGGGGAGCTCTTGACTTTCAAGCTTCGTTATCAGCAGCCGGAGGAGAAGGCTCCGAGTGTGCTGCAGGAGTTCACGGTTCGCGAAATGCCGAAGCCGGGGGACAACCTTGGCTGGGCGTCGTCGGTGGTGGAGTTTGGATTGCTGCTGCGTGAGTCCGAGCACAGGGGGAACGCGAGCTTTGAGGCGGTGTCGAAGCGGGCGAAGAGGTACCTTGGCGAGGATGGGGACGGGAAGCGGGTGGAGTTTCTGATGATGACCCGCAACGCCGCCGAACTGAAAAAATAAAAGACTAAAAAAAGCGCCGCAGGCAAAAAAAAGCGCGAAGCGCTAGCCCCGCCCCCCGTCGTACGGGGGCGCGGTCCAGCGGCGAAACGCTGGTCGCTCCGGCTCCACCGGAGCGAAGCTAAGCAAGCGCAGCGCAGCGCTCCCCCCGACGTCGGCGGAGCCGACTCAATCCTGCGAAAGCGAGGTCGGCAGCCGCAGCGAAGCCGGCGAACGACATCGAGCGAAGCAGTGGAACGGCCTCTCCGGCAGGCGCGTTGCGCCCACCTCCGCTCGGGCCGGGCGAACCCTGAATGACGCTTGATGTTGCTTCTGGCACC
>JAVBUI010000261.1:0-11634 GCA_031555495.1 Victivallaceae bacterium
GTGCTGTGCCCCGGCTACAACGGCGATGGCGGCAAACTGCTCCGGGACCGCAAATGGATGGAGTTCGCCCGGAAACACCGCCTCGGGTTGGTCGGGCTCTCGTTCGCTTCGGACCCCGGCGGCTTGCGCGGCGGCAAGGGCTATTACTATGTCCGCGACGGCTCGGGCGAACTCTTTTTTCGCGGTTTGCGGCGCATTTACGGCAAGGATTTGCCGGTGCTGCTTCACGGTTTCTCCGGCGGCGCGCACTTTGTCTCCCGCCTGAGCGAGTGGCGGAGCGAACGCGTGATCGCCTGGAGCGCCTATTCCGCCGCCTGGTGGGACGACCTGGAGCCAAAGGAACACGCGCCGCCCGGCATCGTCTCGTGCGGCCTGCTTGACGAGCGGAGCGAAGCGTCGTTCGATTACTTCCGCCGGGGGAGGGCTCTCGGCCGCAAATGGCTCTGGATCGGCATTCCGGAATACGATCATGCCTGGAACCCGGAGCTGGACGCTTTCGTGATGAACTATTTCGCCGCCATTCTCGATGGCGGCGGCGAGGTCCGGGCCCGGACGGGCGACGGCGCGGCGATCGCCGGTCCCGGGCAGGATCAGCCGGAAGATAGTGTTTTTCTGCCCGATGCCGGATTGCTTCCGCAATGGCGGACGTTGACCGGCAAAGAGAAGTGATCGGTTTACCGGAGCCCGTGGAACAGATTGGTCCATGGCATTCGGGTGCAGCGGAGCCCCAGTTTGTGGGGAATTTTGAACTCCGGACCGAAGCCGAAGGGGGCGAGCAATTTACGCAGGACCCGGCGCGATTCATTCATCAATTCGATCGTCGCGGCCCGGATTTCGCGCGGATCGGGCGGGTTATCGCGCCAGAATTCGACCGCCTCCGCCACTGCGGCCGGATCGTCGGAGACTTGTTTTACCGCGAATTCCGGCATCAGAAAGTCGCGCCCGCCGATATTCGCGGTGTTGACCACCGGCAGTCCGCAAAGCAAATATTCGGCGCAGACGAACATCGCTCCTTCCTCCTGTGACAGACATAAGCCGCAATGCGCCTTGGCCATTTCACGATACATCAGGCGGCCCGGCACCACTTCCCGGTGGTGCGCATGGCCGAGCATGGCGAGCGTCTCTTCGACAAACGCTTTCTGGCGTTGATGAAAACTTCCGATCAGATACAGCGACTTGACCGCACTCGCCAGATAGTGACGTTTGAACGGCGTGATCCGCGCCACGTAAATCGCGTCGAAGCGCTTCGGAAGTTCGAGCAGCGGATATTTGTTCTCGTCGAGAAAAGCGTTCTGGTGACAGAAGATCGCGTTGAGCCCGAGCGAACGAAGCTTCTCCACCTCCGCCGGGCTGTTGGCAAGGATCGTCACCCCAAGGGCGGGGCGTTCCTCCCTGATCGCCTTTATCTTTTCGGCGAAGGGACGCGCCGTCGCATCGGTCTCATGCTGCCAGCCGAGCTGCAAGAAGAGATACGACGGGCGATCTTCCGGAATATGAACCTTGAATTTTGCCCAGTTCGAGGTGAAATCACTGTCGTAGGCGAAAAAGATCAACGGCTTGAAACTGAGCACATAGCAGGGCAGATAACCGCCCAGGAGTTGCTCGTGAATCAGCCGTTTGATCCGGTTCATTTGAGGTCGGACGCCTGATTGGTTTTGGTTGTCAGTTCGGCGTTTTTGACTTCCAGCACGACGTTCTTGACTTCCAGTTCGGCGTGTTTGGCTTCGAGTCCGGCATATTTGGCTTCGAGTCCGACGTTTTTGGCCTCAAGCTCGGCGGTTTTCGCCTTCAGCTCGGCGGCTTCCGCCTTCGACAGCGCGGCTTTCGCTTTTTCCTGGGCGGCTTTGATCTTCTGATCGGCGCTCTCCGCCTCGGGCTGAACGGCTTTGGCGTCGACCTGAGCCGGCTTGCTTTCGGCCTGAACGGCTTTCTCTTCCGCTTCCACGGCTTTGGCTTCCGGCTGGGCGGGTTTTTCTTCGGTCTGGACGGGCTTGACGTCGGTCTGGGCGGGTTGCTCTTCCGTCACCGCAGGGGTGGTTTCCGGTTCCGCTTTTTTGGCATCCGGCTCCGCTTTCTTCGCATCCGGCTCCGGGGCCAGTGCTTCCGGCTTCACGGGCAAAGCCTCCGGCGTTGCGGGGGCTTCCGCCGCCTTTTCGGCTTCCGGCTGCTTCTCTTCGGCTTTGGCGTCCGTTTCAGCCGGTTTCTTTTCGGGAGCTTCTTCCTTATGACCGAAGATCCGGGACTTGGTGGTCTGGTTGATGATATCGATCTCTTCCTGGCTCATGGCTTCCAGTTTGATCGAGATGTTGGTTTCTTTCAGTTCCCAGGCGCCGTTGGTCCAGAGCCCGATGATCGGAATGATCAAAATACTGCTCCAGGCGTCGATTTTGCCGGTGTCGCTCAGCTGGTAGTCCACCACGTAAAGCTGCGAGCGGAAGCCGGGGTGATAGGCGGAAATCATCAGTTCCCGGCTCTGGATCACTTCGACGAACTGCGGCGACGCGGCCGGGTACTCGACACCGTTGACGATCACCTGGGCGTTCGGCGGATCGATGGTGAGGGTGACCATCTGGCGGCTCTTGTTGAAGACCGAGCAACCGGCAAGCGGCAGCAACGCGGCGGCGCCAAAAAGTAAAAGGGCAGACTTGTTCATTATTTTTTCTCCTGTTTGGTGAGTTTTTTGAGCAATGCCCATCCTCCGGCGAGGAGAAGGCATAAAGTCGAAACGGCCAGCGCCAGCTTCTGCATGGCGGTGTTGCGGTAACTGATTTTGATATCGTCGCCGTCATAATCGGAGGGAATGACGACGCTGAGCTTGCGGTTCGAAAAGTCAAGGGCGAAATTCAGGCCGTCTTCGGCCGATTCGGCGCGATAACCGTAATACGGCAGCAGCGGGAGCTCGAGTTTGCCGCTGCCGCGAACGCCGTCAAGGTCGGCAATCAGCACTCCGTAAGCCGGGCGCTTGAGTTCAATCGATTCGACGCGCAGACCGCCTCGGGCGGCGGGCGGCGGCGCGGCGGGCAGTTCGGCGAGCCTGACGCCCTGCGGCAGGTAGTGCTGGCCGCTGGCGGAGTACCGCTGAATCATGGCGGAGTCGATCGATTTCCAGATCTGCTTTTCATGGAACTTCGCCGCGTAGGTGTAAGCGGTGTTGAATCCCCACGGGAAGGCGCAGCCGAAGATCAGAATCCAGCTCCAGCGGAAGCGGCCGCCGATGCCTTTGTCGACGATTTTTCCCGCCAGCAATCCCCCCGAAAGCGCCAGAAACGCGGTCGCGGGCAGATAACAGCGCCACGGGAACTGGATCGACGAGAGCGACCGCATCATTCCTTCCCACGGCAGGAAATTGGTCGCCGACAGGAGAAAGGCGAAACCGGCGATCATCGCCGCGTCGCCGAAGCGCTCTTCATCGTTCGACGGCGCCCCGGTGCGGAAGCGCTGGAACGAGACCACCAGGAAGATGATTCCGATTCCCGGCGGAATCCAGTGTTCCAGTTTCATATAGGGAAGCTCAAGAAAAAGCCTCGTCAGCGGCACTGCCGAGAGGTGAACCGGCGACTCCATGGTCTGGCCGGTCAGGTTGAATTTGAGGTGGGCGAGCTGTTCGAACATCGGGAGGAACGCAAACGCCGCCAGCCCCGCCGCCAGCGCTCCCGCCAGCGCGATCCAGAAAATCCGCCGCCAATCACGGAGCAGCCGCGCAAAGGTGAAAGCAAAGAAAAGCGCCGTGCCGATCGACATCAGGACGAAAGTGATCGAGTGGGCGTAAAAAAGCCCCGCGAAACCGAAGGCGAGCGGCATGAAACCGGACGCCTTGCCGTAAACGGCGTTGTAGATGCCGAGCAGCACCCAGGGAACGAAGATGAACGCGGTCACCTCGCCGAGGGCGGCGCGGTTGAAGACGTCGGTGGCGAAGTAACTGCTCCAGGTGTAAAGCAGCGCCGCGGCGAAGGCGGCGAAAGCGCTGCCTCTGCCGATCTTCCAGGCGGCGAAGAACATCGACCAGGCCGCGGCGAGGCCGCTGCCGAGCAGCAGGAGTTTGTAGCTCCAGATCAGCGGCAGGCCGCAGGCGGTCAGCGCCGCCGGAAGGTAAATCGGCAGATTCGAATAGAAAAGCCCGGTGCCGTAGCCCATTTGATGGATCGCGTCATAGTTGATCCACGGCGGAAAAATGCCGTTCCGGAACGCCTCCGAGACTCCGGCGATCCGGCAGAGGTGAAAGCCGATGTCGTGTCCGGCCGGAATGCCGGGGAGAAGCAGCACGCCGAAGCCGCCCAGCAACAGGGCAGTCAGCAGCGTGAAGTAAAACTTCACGGGCGAGGTCCTGACGCGAATCGCTTCCCAGAGTTTTTCAAACGGAGCAATGAGATCAGTTTTCATCATTCTGGCTCCGCAGGTTTTGTTCGAGATGGAAGCGCGGGCGGTGCTTGACTTCGAGGTAGATTTTGGCGATGTATTCGCCGATTACGCCGATTGCCAGCAGAATGGCGCCGCCGATGAACAGCAGCACCGCCATCAGCGAAGACCAGCCGTCGGTGGTGTAGCCGAAAAATTTAACATAGAAAATCCGTACCATCATCACCGCGCAGACCATCAGCGCGAAGATGCCCGCCAGACTGATCAGCCGGATCGGGCGCGTGCTGAAGGAGGTGATGCCGTCCCAGGCGAGCAGCAGCATTTTTGTCAACGGATAATGGGTCGGCCGGTCCGTTTTGCCGCGCTTGTAAAGCACGATCGACTGACGGAACCCCAACAGCGGAACCAGGCCCCGCAGATATAAATTGACTTCACTGTAAGCCGAGAGCGCCTCGACCGCGCGGCGGCTCATCAGCCGGAAATCGGCGTGGTTGAAGACGGTTTTGACCCCCATCGCCGCCAGCAGCCGGTAGAAACCTTCGGCGCTCGCGCGCTTGAAAAACGAATCGTTGGTCCGGTCGGAGCGCACGCCGTAAACGATGTCGCAGCCGCCGAGATACTCCTGCATGAACTGGTCGAGGACGTCGATGTCGTCCTGGAGGTCGGCGTCGAGCGAGATGATCGCGTCGGCCCGTCGGCCCGCCTCAAGGAGGCCCGACAGCAATGCGTTCTGGTGGCCCCGGTTGGCGGAAAGCTTCAGGCCGGAAAACGCGCCGGGCCGGTCGGCGTGGAGTTTGGCGATGATTTCCCAGGTCCGGTCGCGGGAGCCGTCGTCGACAAAAAGAATGAAACTCTTCGGGCCCGCGAGCTCTTTTTGCTGCAATGAAGCAAGCTTTTCGAGCAGCCGGGCGGCCGAATTCTCGAGGATGGACTCCTCGTTGTAGCACGGCACAACGATGCACAATTGATCGGGTCGCTTGTCCATATTCTTAACTCCAGTTGCGCCACAGGCGGAAAAAAACGTCACGATGCTTCGAATTGCGGAACGCGCGAACCAGAAGCGGCAGCAGTTTCTGGCGCGGATGCGCTGTCAAGGGCCGCAGTTGTCGCAGTTGCGGATAATACAATAACCCCAGAAGGATATTTTTCAAGATCCGCTTCGGACTTTCTCCGGGGCAGCGCGGCAGCATGGCGGCGGCGGCGGCGGGGTCGGCCGAGGGCGGAAACTCCCGGCTGTTGATGACGCCGGTGAAAGATTTAAGCGTTTTCTTCCAGATGGTGACCGCCATTTCAAGCTCGCTGCCGTAATTGCCGGCGGCGGGCGCACCCGGGCGGTACTTGAACTCGAGCGCCCGCTGGTACGAGACCACCAGCGCCTGGCCGTCTTCAAGGCGTTTCAACGCTTCGAGCCGCTCGGTGCCGGTCCGGCAGTAGGCATGGTTGGCGATCAGCAGCGCGTCGCCGCAGCCGAGTTCGGCTTTGCGGATATTGCGGTTGATAAAATCGAGCTCGGCCGGATCCCGGAGCCGTTGCGCCGCAAGCAGCAGCCCCGCGCCGCGGTTGAGCAGCAACCGCGCGCCCTCGCTCCAGGGAATTTCACTCCAGGGAAGCTGTCTCGCGGCGGAAAAAACGCCGTCGTCTCCGAAAACAACGCGGTGCCCGGCAAGAAGTTCCTGGACCATCAGCGTCGCTTCGTTCGCGGCGAGCCAGCCGGAAGAGGGGGCAATGAAAAAATCGACTTCAATGCCGAGCTCCTTCCCGAAGCGGTGTGAAAGTTCGGCGAAAAAAGGCTCCAGCTTGCCAGGCTTCACCCCCTCGGCGGGGAATACGAAAAAATCGAGGTCGTTGTAAAGGCGTCCGTCCGCCGTCACTCCGCCTTCGCCGCGGCCGTAGCCGCCGCCGAGGGCGACGCAGCGGATCGCGGGGGCGGCGCCGCTCGCGGCGATCTCCCGTCCGAGAGTCCGCAGGGTGCTTTCGAGCTGCTGCTCCGCTTGCGCGTTGCGTTCGAAGGTATAATGATTATTGGTGGTATTGCGCATGAAGTTCCAGGAGGTTCCCGATTGCCGCCCGGCAGGCGTCCGCGTCGGTCGCTTTGGCGGCGGCGTTGAGCGCCCGGGCCTTGTCGGCAATGTCGGATGCGCCCATATTGTCGCAGAACCCGATCAGGGTATGGGTGACTACCCGGAGGTTCTGGTAGTTCGGCGCGGTCTCTTCCGCTTTGAGCTTATCGCAGCACTCGTCGAGCGAGGTGAAGAAATCGCTGAGGTACTCTTCCACTTCTGAATCCGGGAGGTCGAAAAGTTCTTTCAGGTGTTTAATTACGTCTTGTTTCATTCTTTCGCACTTTCGTGATTCGGTTCAAGGAGAAATATCGCTTCGTTGATTCCTGCGTAGGAGTTGTAACTGATACTGTGGGTAATCGATTGAAGGATCTGAATGCCGCGGCCGGAAGTGGCCAGCTCATATTCCGGCTCGGCGCTTTCCCGGTCTTTGTCGGACTGGCCGGCAAAGTTCCACGGGTGACTGCAGTCGATGCCGCGGATCTCATAGCTGTCGTCGACCTGATGCATGGCGAGGTAAATCGGCGTATCGATCCGGGTGAATTTGCCGCCGTGGATGATGACGTTGTTGAGGTATTCGTGAATGCAGAGCTCGATTTTGGACTGCATCGACAGATCCGGGACGAGCGTCGAGAACTGGACCGCGACCTTGTCAACCACCGGCAGCTGCGGCGGCAGCACGATCTCGATCAGGCAGTGGCCCGGCTGCCGCTTCTGGAAGGACACGATGGTCACGTCGTCGAGCTGCCGGTCGTAGCCGATCTGGTTGAGCACCGACAAGAGACGGTTTGGCAGCACGATCGAATCGCTTTCCGAAACCAGGTCGGCAAGCAGCGCGTGAAACTCTTCCGGCGGGAACGTGTCGCCCTTGTCGTCCTCGATGTCGAAAACACCATCGGTCAGCGCCACAAAAATGTCGTCGTCTTCGAAATGGTATTCCAGCGTCTCCTCCGCCTTGTAGTTGGCGTCGGAGAACCAGCCGAGGGGAGGGGAGTCGGAGGGGCATTCGAGCTCGGTCGCGGTCCGCTTCGAGGGGGAACAGCACAGGAGCGGCGGGTGGCCGGCGTTGTGCATGGTAAGAGTGTTCGTCTTGAAATCGACGATGGCGATCAGCGCGGTCAAATAAGCGTTGTTGCCGATTTTGGTGCAGACGAATTCATTGAGTTTTGCCAGCATTTCGTGAGGCTGCGGATCGGAAAGCAGCGAAAGCATCTTGAGGTAGGTCTGGATCGTCGTCATGTAGAGCGCCGCCGAAATTCCGTGCCCGGCGATGTCGCCGACGAAGATGAGGTATTTGCCGTCCGCGAGGTGGACGACTTCAAAAACGTCTCCCGAAGTAAGCAGCGAAGGCGCGTAAACCGCTCCGGCGGCGATCGTGCCGTCGGCGATGCACCAGGGGGGGAGCAGCAGTTTCTGGAGTTTTCCGGCGATCTGAAGCTCTTCCTCGAGCTTGCGGCTCCGCAGTTTGTCGAGCTGGCGGGCGCGGTGGGCGCCTGAGACCTCGTTGATCTTCTGGATCAGGATCTTCTTGTCGGTCAGCTTGTTCAGATAAAAAGTATGCGGATCCCAGGCGATCTGATTCAGCATGGTCATGCTGCCGTCGTCGATCATCGAGGTGAAGAAAATGATCGGGCGCTCTTTGTCGATTTCCCGGATCAGCTTGCGAAGCTCGAAGCCGGAAATACCGGGCATCAGCACGTCAAGCAGAACCACATCGAAAAATTTCTCTTTGAAAATCTGCAGCGCTTCGAGAGCATTGGTCTGAGTCGTCAGCTCGAAATTCTCTCCGCGCAGACATCCCTTGATGACCGCCAAGTTGGCTACCGCATCGTCGATCGCCAGTATTCTGATGCCGTCCGGCATAATATATCCTCCACTCTATACGCTTTTTTTTGCTTCGGATGCTCCACAGTATAACAATACTGCAAAAAAGCCGTTATGTCAATCATCAGGCTTAAAAAAAGTGGAACAAAATTTGAAAAAGTATCGGTTATCATGTATTTTATGAAACGGAAAGCAGATTTGCGGCGGATGAATGGATGGATTTGGGGTCGGATTTTCAATGCAAACAGGATGCGGATGCAATATGGGCGCTGAAGACAAAGTTTCCCGGAGAATCGGGATATTCGTGTTCTGTGACGCGCTCGGATTTGAAATCGTCTCCCGTCACCGTTTCATGGAAAAGGAGCTGCCCTTCCGCCGCCCGCTCGGGATGCAGTTCGGCTATTCGTCGGCCGCGGTGCCGACGTTCCTCTCCGGCAAAACGCCGGCGGAGCACGGACATTTCAGTTTTTTTTACTTCGACCGCGAAAAAAAGTCGCCGTTCCGTTTTTTCCGTTATCTTCAATTCCTGCTTCACCCCCGCTTCGTCTTCAACCACCACCGGGTCAGGAACCGGATCAACGCGGTGCTGCGGAAAATCCTCGGCTACACCGGATACTTCAATTTGTACGGCGTGCCCTTTGAACGGCTGCCTTACTTCGATTACTGCGAAAAGACCGACATGTACGCCCCCGGCGGGCTTGAAGTCTGCCCCAATATCCATGACGTGCTGCTCGAAAGCGGCTTGCGCTTTCACCTCTCCGACTGGCGCCGGAGCGACGATTTCAATCTGTCCGAGGCGGCGGAGCTCGCGGCTTCCGGAGAGTACGATTTCCTTTTCGTCTATACCGGCTCGCTCGACGGGATGCTTCACTTTCACGTCGGCGACTTCGAGTACGAAGAGAAGATGCTGGCCGGATACCGGGAGAAACTCCTGCCGGTGCTCGAGGCGGCGCGCGGCGCGTATGACAAAGTCGATTTCTGCCTTTTCTCGGACCACGGCATGACGCCGCTGGCGGGGACGGTCGACGTGCGGGGGAGGATCGAGGCGCTGCCGTACCGCTTCGGCAAGGATTATATTGCATGTTACGATTCGACGATGTGCCGTTTGTATTTTCTCGATCCGGCCTGCCGCGAACCGTTGATGGCGTCGCTGTCGACGCTGCCGGGACATTGGCTGACCTCCGACGAAAAGCGGAGCTGGGGCGTCGATTTCGCCCGGGACCGTTACGGGGAGGAAATTTTCCTGCTCGATCCCGGGCTCCAGGCGTTGCCGAACGACATGGGGGACAAAGCGATTCCGGGAATGCACGGCTTTCATCCCGACGACAAGGATTCGACCGCGTGCTTCCTGTCGCCCGGGGCGCCGGAGCTGGCGCCGGAGCATTTGCGCAACGTTTTCGACCTGATGGTCCGGGAAATTGAAATTTTAAAGGAACAGAACTGATGGCGCCGCCCGTTGGAACCGAAGCGTTGATCCGCAAAAATACCTTGACCAATTACCTCCTTGTGGCGGTAAAATTGGTCGAGGGCATCCTGGTCACGCGCTGGATGTTCAGTTACCTCGGCAAAGAGTATTACGGCTTCTGGGCTTTGCTCTGGTCTCTCTTCATCTACGTATTGGTCTTCGACTTCGGCTTCAGCAAGGCGGCGCAGAAATGCACCGCCGAGCGCCTTTTCGAGGAAGACATCGGCTCCTACAATCGGATCACTTCGGCGGTATTTTCGCTGCAATGGCTGATATCGCTGGTGATTCTCGGCATTACTGTGGCAGCGGCGGTTTTCCTCCCGGAGCTGACCCGCGAAAGCGATCCCGAATATCTCCGCTACGGGCGGTTGGTGCTGCTGGTCTTCGGCGCGGGCATCGCGTTGACTTTTCCGACCGGGATGTTTCCCGAAATCCTGGTCGGCATGAAGCTTATTTACGTCAAAAATCATGCCCTGATCCTTGGGCGGCTGCTGGAGCTTTTCGGCGTATTGGCGGTGTTCAAGTTCGGCGGCTCGCTGCTGGCGCTGGTGATTTTTACGATTTCGCTCAATTTCTTTTTGAATATGCTGATGTTCATCGAGCTCAAGCGGCGGATCGCCGGGTTCCGGCTCCGGCTGATCGGCGATTGGACGACGCTCAGGAGCCTGATGAATTTCAGTTTGTTTTCGTATCTCGCAAGCATCGCCAATCTGATCATCCGCAAAACCGACCGGGTGGTCCTGAGCGTCATCTGCGGCCTCGAGGCGGTCGGGATCTACCAGCTCGGGACCCGGTTGCCGGAGCTTGCCGAAAACATGACCATGCAGTATCAGGACAACGTCACGGGCTACACCGCCGAGCTCTGCAAGCGGAACGAAATCGCCGCGCTGCGCGAAATCGTGCTTAAAGGGATTAAGCTCACGGTCTTTCTCGCCGGCGGCATGGTCGCGCTCGGAATCCCGTTGGCGGGGGACCTGATGAAATTCCTCTTCGATGTCGATGATCCCGAGGTGGTGAAGGTTTGCCGCTGGATGCTTTTCAACGTCTTCTTTGCGGTGGCGATCCGCGCTTTCGCTTCGCGCATGATGCTGCTGTCGGGCCATCACCGCGCCTCCTGCCGCTGGTGCTGGGTGGAGGCGGCGGCGAATCTCGGCTTGAGTGTTTATCTCCTGTTCAAGATTGGGCTGATCGGGGTGATCTACGGGACGCTGATTCCCAATGTCGCGCTGTCGCTGGCGGTGATGCTGCCTTTCATGGCGCGGCTGATCGAATATCCGGTCTGGAAGATGTTCCTGAAATATTATCTGCTTCCGGCCTGCCTTGCGGCGGCGGCGGCGGCAATGGCATGGGATCGGGGGAATTTGTCTGTCCGTTGGCCGCTTTTCTGGAAACTGGCGTTCGCGGGCGGCGCGGGGGGGCTGTTCTATCTTGCGCTCTCGATGATCTTTTTCTTCAAACGCTCCGAACTTCCGTGGAGGCGCGCATGATCAGTATTGTCGTAAGGTCCTGCAACGACCGCGAATATATCAGGGCGACGCTCTCAATGCTGCTGAAGCAGGAGATCGGCGACGAGGTCGAAATCCTGAGCTTCGACAGCCGTTCGACCGACGGCACGCTTGAAATCATCCGGGAGTTTCCGGAGGTCCGGATCATACCGCCGGAGGAGGGACCCTACGTTCCCGGCAAAGTGCTCAACCGGGCGGTCCGCGAGGCGCGGGGCGACATCCTGGTTTTCAACAACTCCGACGCGATTCCGCAGCGTCCCGATTACCTGGCGAAACTGATCGCGCCCCTGAAAGACCCCAAGGTCGGCGCGACCTACGGCAATCAGCTCTCGCGTCCCGACGCCTGGCCGCTGGTGCGAAAAGACAATCTGCGCGCCTGTGGCGACGGCAAAGAGGCGGCGACCTGGCGGCACATGTGTTCGAT
>JAVBUI010000132.1:0-3686 GCA_031555495.1 Victivallaceae bacterium
TCGATGCCGGGGACCGGCGGGCGGAAGCATGTGCCGCCGAGGGCGAGGAGCAGCGCGTCGCAGCCGGCGGTTTCGCCCCCGCCGAGGCGGATTCTGCGATTGGCGCGGTCGATGGCGGCGACTTCGACGCCGAGCTTGACGGTGATCCGCTGGTCCCGGTAAAAGGCGGCGGGCTTGATCAGGAATTGATTTTCCGGGAGGTCGGCGGCGAGGGCGCGCGGCAGCGCCGGGCGGCGGTAGGGGAGGATATTTTCCCGCGAATAGATGGTGATCTCGGCCTCGGAGTCGAGCTCGCGGATTGCTCTGGCGGCCTCAAAAGCGGCGACTCCGCCGCCTGCGATGATGTACTTTTTCATGATTTCCCCCCTGGCAAAAATATTTGAACCGTGTACATTATACACCCGGAGACTTGGTGATTCAATGAAAGAACTTAAATTTTTCGGCGACGAACTCGCCGCGCGTTACGGAAGGAAGCTGCAGCGCATTCCGATCGACCTTGCTTTCGGCTGCCCGAACCGGGAGAACCGTTACGGCGCGGGTTGCGTCTTCTGCGCCGAAAACGGAAGCCGGGCGCGGCACCTGACGCGGAACCTCGACCTCGCGGGGCAGGTCGCGCGCGGTGTCGAATACGTTCGGGACCGCTACCGGAGCGAGGGGCCGTATATCGCTTATTTTCAATCCTTCACCTCGACCTTCGCTCCCGTGGAACGGTTGCGCGAGTGCTTCGAAGAGGTGCTGTCGCGCGCCGACTTCAAGGTGGTGATCGTCGGCACCCGGCCCGACGCGCTGGAGCCGGAGAAGGTCGAATATTTGCGGGAACTTGCGGAGTGTTACGAACTCTGGGTAGAGCTCGGCGTCCAGAGCGCCAATGACGAGACCTTGCTGCGGATCCGGCGCGGGCATGACTTCAGCTGCGTCAAAGACGCGGTCCGCCGCCTCGATGCGGCCAAGATCAATTGTGCCTGCCATGTGATCCTGGGGCTGCCGGGAGAGGGGATGACGGATTATCTCGAGACGGCGCGCGCGCTTGCCGAATTGCCGTTCCGGGCGGTCAAGCTTCATCAGCTGCTGGTTTTGAAGCATACCGAGCTTGCCGGGCGTTATCAGGACGATCTTCCGGTGAAACCGCTCAATGAATACGAATACGCGGCGGCGGCGGCGGCTTTTTTGCGCGAGCTTCCCGATCACTGGAGCATCATGCGGTTGACCGCCGACGCGGAGGAGTCCGAAATTCTCGCGCCCCGCTGGTGGATGGACAAGGGGCAGTTCCGCCAGTTTTTTGCCGAACGTTTCCGCGCCGGAGCGGAGGGGGGAGACTATTATGGCGTCGAAACCGCCGACGGCTCGCGGACGCTCTATCACCCGGAGTTCCGCCAGCTCTTCCACAGCCTCGCGGGGGCCGAATCGGAGGCGCGGCATAAATTCATCGGGCCCGCCGGACTTGCGGCGAAGAAAAACTCCTCGCTGCTCGACATCGGCTTCGGCCTCGGGGTCAACGCCCTCGAGGCGCTGCGGACCGCGGCGGCCAGCGGCAATCAAATTGAAATCGAGAGCTTCGAGCTCGACGAGCGTCCGCTCCGGGCGGCGCTGGAGATCGCGCCGCCTGATTCTGAGGCGGCGGCGATGCTTCGCTCACTTCTCGAGAGCCGGGAATTCGTCCATCCGGGCGGCCGGATCAGACTCCATATCGGCGACGCGCGCGCGATGCTTCCGGCATGTCCGGGAGAATTCGACGCGGTCTTTCTCGACGCTTTTTCGCCCGACTGCAATCCTGAACTCTGGACGCTCGATTTTCTGGCGGAAATCAAACACCATTGCCGCCGGGAGACGGTGCTTGCGACTTACTCGAGCGCACACGCGGTGCGCGGGGCTTTGCTGAAGCTCGGTTTTGCGGTCGGTGAAAGCCGCCCCTTCGGGCGCAAGCGCGGCGGGACGGTGGCTTCGCTCGCGCCGGAGCTCGTTGAGCTTCCGCTGGGGGAAAAGGAGCGCGGGATCATTCTTCGCTCAACTGCCGGGACGCCATACCGCGACCGGAGCGGCCAAGCGTCGCGCGAAGAAATTCTGGCTTGCCGCGAAAAACTGGTGCGCCGCCTCCGGGACCGGGGCGTGCCCAAATGGTATAAGGTGGGAGCGGAGCGCGCCAGCGCGGAGCGACGGGTCCAGGGCCACGCGGCCCTGGCGCAGAGTCCAGAGGGCGCGGAGCCCTCTGGCGGAGTGTGAGGCGGAGCCTCGCGGTCGCCGGGCGAAGCCCCCAGCTCAAGATGCGGAACGCAGTTCCGCCGCTGAGCCCGGTCCGAGCGAGGCCGCCAGGCCGGAGCGACGTAACCCAAGCCCGTGCCGCACTCGATAGTTATTTCTCCTCACGTCCTGCATATTCGATAAAGATATCCTCAAGCGACAGGGCCTTGATCTCAAACTGCCCGATCCCTTTTTTACGCAGCCACCCGACGGTTTCATTGCGGTCGGCACGTATGAAAATGGAGTTTTTATTACGGGAGATTTCACCCGGGACGGACGGAATTGTCGTATCTTCGGACAAAGAGACAATGAAGTGCTTCGCCTTGAGCCGGTCGATTTCCCCTTCGGTCACCAGTTTCCCGTCCCGGAGGATGCCCGCATGGTCGCAGAAGCCTTCCAATTCGTGGAGGATGTGCGATGAAATCAACAGCGTGTGTTCGAAGTCCAGCAACGTATCGCGCAGGATGTCGATGAATTCGCGCCGGGCCACGGTGTCGAGCCCGAGGGTGGGGTCGTCGAGGATCAGCAGCCGGGGCGAACGCGCGAGGGCTCCGATCAGCGCCGCCTTGGAATACATGCCGCGCGAAAACTTGCCGAGCTTTTCGCCGGTCGGGAGCTCGAAGCGACGGATCAGCGTTTCGCCGAAGGAACGGTTGTAGTCGGGATAGAATTTTGCGAGGAATCCGCAGTATTCGCCGAGCGTGAGATCGTTGAAAAGCGCCTGATTTTCGGCCACATAGCCGATCAGGCCGCGAAGCTTGACCGGCTCGGCCGACGGCACGAGGCCGAGGACGTTGACGCTCCCCGCATCGGGAAGGAGATGCCCCGCAAGCATTTTGATGGTGGTGCTCTTGCCCGCGCCGTTGCGCCCGAGGAAGGCATAGACGCTCCCGGCGGGGACGGTCATGGAGAGGCCCTGCAGCACCTTTTTGCGGCCGAAGGATTTGTTGACGTCGACAAGTTCAATTGCGTTCATGGCTGATGTCCTTTTTTATTTCGACCAACGGTAAACAAAGCGAATAAGATTGAATCCGGTTTCCTTCCCGATAAGAGCCGTCGAGCCGAAGCGTTGTCGAATCCTCGTGACGATGGAACGGCGGCTTTCCCGTGCAATAGCGAAATTGAAACACACCGGCTTCGCCGGGTAGAAGGACATCCTCCGGCGATTCGGAACAACGACCACGCTCGAGCGCATACTGCTGCAGGCGGCAATAAGGAACGAGGAGGTATTTATTCCGGACCAATTCGAACAACGGATTATTCGAATATCTCATATCGAAATCGGCATTGTCCAGCTCGTTCAGCAACCCGGGAAGCCGGTCGGCAGGAGATGTTTTTGCCCGCTGGAGACAGGCGGAGAACTCGATCCAGTTCTTCATCGTTTCGGTCGCGTTCCGCAATTCCGAGCCGTTGAAGGGGGATTTGCACCAGCTGAGTCGGAATACATA
>JAVBUI010000071.1:0-3991 GCA_031555495.1 Victivallaceae bacterium
CTGGACACTGCGCCAGGGCACTGCCCTGGACCGTCGCTCCGCGCTGGTGCGCTCCGCTCCTTACTTGGCCTGCGGCACGCGTTACTTCAGTTTTACCCGGTAGAGCGTCGCGTGGGAGCCGAAGTAGACCGTGCCGTCCGGCGCGAGGTATTCGGCGTGGGTGCCGTGGAGCGTCTTGGTGAACTTTTCAAGTATCGCCTGCGACTTCAGGATCGTGGTCACTTTGCCCGTCGCGATGTCCACGTCAAGCAGCGAATCACCGTTGAGCAGAATCGCCCGCTCGCCCAGCGCCGCCGTACTCCCCACCGGACGGAGTCCGGGGGCGCGCGGCAGTTCGATCACTTTCTCCACCTTGCGCGCGGCCGCGTCGATCACCACCACGTTGTGTCCGGTCATGCCGAGCGTCCAGAAACGGTTTTTGCCGAGCGGATACGCGCCGAGATAGGTTTTTTCATTTTTGACCGGCTCCGCGCTCCAGACCGCTTTTTTGGTCACAGGGTCGTAAAGAAAAACCTTGGCGACCTTTTCGCTCGGAATCGCGCTGGTGCCGCCGTTGATGTCGGAAACTCCGAACAACAGCCCGTTTCCGGCCGGAGCCAGCGCCCGGAGGCTCTGCTTCGGAATCACGTCGCGCTCGAAATCCCACGCGTCTGTCGCCGGATCGAAGCTGACGATGCCGCCGCCGAGATGACCCTTGATCGGCATGGTCGGGCCGTAATATTTGCCGTCGGCGCCGGGAACGAGCATGAACAAACGTTCCTGCATATGTTTCTTCTCGAGGCCGAAGATTTTCTTCGATTCGCCGGTCTTTTTGTCCATCCGGTCGAGCGCCGCGCCAACGTAGCTCGAGGTGTAAACCCGGTCCGGGAAGTCCAGCGTCCAGTAAATCTGGGTGCTGCCGCTGCTGACCCGGCCGTAATTGACGTACTCCGGCGCTTGACTGCCGTGTTCGAACGAAGCCAGTGCCGCCGGGGTGAAGCTCCCGATCCAGATCCGGTTGCCGAGGCCGCCGCAGATCGAGTAGATCAACGGGGAAAAGGCGGAAAATTCGGTTTTGCGACGCTCGTCTTTTTTCGTCTTCAGGTTGCGGATAATCAGCTCGCCGTCGCTGTCGATGGCGAGCGCGACACGGTCGGCGTCGAGCTTCACGTCGGTCGGAAAAGTGGGCATCCGCTTGTCCGGCGGATTATCGACCGGCCAGTCGGAAATCTCTTCCGCGCGGTCGGGATAACATTTGAAGGAGGTCGAGCCGACTTTGGCGTAAACTTCGCCGTCGCGGCCGAGGTAAACGCGGGAGCGGTCGGCGCTTTGCAGGTATTTTTCCGGCAGCAGCTGTGTTTTTTTGCCGGTGGCGGGGTCGAAGCACCAGACTTCGGGATGATGGAGCCCGACCGTGAAATAGACGCGGTTTTCCTTGTCGGTCAGGAGGAAAAGAATGTATTTCTGGCGCGGATCGGGACTGATCCGGCCGGTACCGCCCGTTTTGCCGGTCTTGAGGTCGAGCCAGCCGATTTCGCTCTTGGGATAGGTGCCGATCTAAAGCTTGCCGTCGGACGAAATGTCGGCCGAGCTGCTGATGACATCCCCGCCCGAGACCGGAACGCTGTGCTCAACGGTTTTGCCGGAAGCGATGTCGTATTCGACCACCGTACCCTTCTCGGTACGCAAAAAGGCGTAAACCTTGCCGCCGTGAACGCGGGCCAGCAGCGACTGGGGATTGTATTTGTCAAGATTCACCCAGCTCACCTTGCCCGAATCGACGTCGATTCCGGCGATGCCGCGGCGCTCCGGGAGCCGGATCGCGGACCAGGCGACGGTTTTGCCGCCCTCGCGCGAAACGCCCGAAATCTGCATTTCGCCGCAGCGGACGGGTTCTCCGAGGTTTTCCAGTTTGGGCGCGTCGGCGCGAAGCGAACACGCTGCGATCAATGCCGCGCTTACGGCGGTGAATTTCTTCATCATTTCAACTCTTTCTCTCTTATTTTTGACGATAATAGTAATAATTTTTGGCATTGGCCGCGGTGATGTTCGGACTGACTCTGCCGGCTTTGACCTGCTGGATGCTCATATTGCCGACATGGCCGTCCACCCAGGCGATGTTCATGCCGGGGGCGTGGCGCAAGCTTTCGAATCCGATGTAGAGGGCCGCCGCGTGGGCGGCGGCGGTGACTTCGTCGCGGCCGTCCGCGACGATGATCGTTTCGCTCGGGGACTTGACCATGTTGGTTTTGACATATCTGGCTCCGGCGCTTCCGTCCCGGTACCCCATGCCGTACAGGCCGGAACCGCCGCCCCAGTTGTAGCCATAGCCGCCGGCCAGAAAAGGTTGAAGCAGGGTCGGGCGCTGCGCCGCCGGTGTGACGATCTCGCGAATCCAGCTCGGGCAGTGAAAAACACCGCGCTCAAGCTCAACCGACGCTTCGGCCGTTTCCGAAAGCGTGATGCCGAGGTAAGGCGCGATGGTTGCCTTCCAGCCGCCGAAGTTGTAATAAATTCCGCTGGCGAAGTAACCGTTCATCAACGGATAGTAATCGGCGTCTCCGACATACATAACTGTGGCGTTGCCTATTTGTTTGAGATTGTTGATGCACGAAGCGGCGCGTGCCTTGTCGCGCGCCTTGTTCAACGCGGGCAACAGCATCGCCGCCAGGATCGCGATGATCGCGATCACCACCAGAAGCTCGATCAGCGTAAATAGATTTTTAGATTTCACAGATACCTCCTATATTGTTAATCGGTAACGACCTGGCCTTCGATCAGGATATGGCGGACCGGATAATCCGGGTACCGGATCCGGTTGAAGAGCTCCCAGAAGAGCATCTGGCCGATCTGCTGCCAGTTGCCGGCGACGGTCGGGAAACGGTGGAAATCCGGCATCAGCGTCCGCTTGCCGTCGACCGAAAAAATTGGGTGTTTCGTGAGGTCGCCGCCGCGTTCCTCCATGGTCCTGATGTGAAGTTCGGCGATCTGGTCGGAGGTGAAGAAGATCCCGTGCCCGGGAGAGGTGTCCGAGGCGGCGTACCAGTCGAAATCCCATTCGCAAGTCCCGCCGCCGCGCTCCCAGTAAAGCTGGAAAAATTCGCCGCGCCGCCGGTAAACCGGGCGGTCGGCTCCGGCGATGGTGACGTGTTTTACTTTGCGGGAGCGGAAATACTCAACCGCGCGGAGCGCCGCGTCGAAGGGATCGATGTTGACTGTTGACACTTTGCCGCCGAAGGAGTTGTGAATCAATGTCCCCACCACCGGCAGAGTGGTTTCGAGTTCCGAAAAGTAGGTGTCGTATTCATTGAGCAGCACAATCCCGTGGGACCCGGCGGAGGCGGTACGGATCAATTCGGCGGTAATCTCCGGCCCCCGGATCGGGACTACGATGAAGTGGCAGTTGTTGCGGTAGGCGAGGTCCTGCATCTGGATGAAGGCGGTGTGGCACATGCCGATCCCGCGCTCGGTGACGAAGGGTTCCATGAAAACGGTGATCCGCTTGTATTCCGGCGGCGCGGGCGGTTTTCCGACCACGACGAAGCCGCGGGCGCCGTCTTTGGCGAGCACTCCGGTGGCGACGAGGTAATCGATTCCGCGCGAAGCGGTGCCGTAGCTGACGTCAAATTTCTGCGCCAGCCGCCGGATCGACGGGACCCGGCTTCCGGGCAAATAGGTGCGTGCCGCGATGTTGGCGACGATGTAATCGATCATTTCCGCTGCTTTGGCCGACCGGTTGTTGTTCATGATAAAAAGTCGATCAATTTTGTTGAAGTTCGATCCATACTATATTGTAGTGAAAAAAAGCGAATTTCACAATATCCGGATGGAAATAAACGATAATAAACTGATCCAAGTTCGATCAAAGCACAGCGTGCCGCAGCGTCAGGTGGGAGCGGAGCGCATCAGCGCGGAGCGACGGGTCCAGGGCCGTGAGGCCCTGGCGCAGAGTCAAGATGGTGTATTCAAAATCAAGCCGGTTTTCCTCTTTTTTAGTGATTTTTTTCATCGA
>JAVBUI010000175.1:0-5583 GCA_031555495.1 Victivallaceae bacterium
AGGAAGAGGTCGAGAAGTACTGGATGGGCGCGCTCCGCCGCGCGGTGATCGACGGCGACGTCGAGCAGGGCTCGCTGATGGCCGGGCAGTCGGTCGGGTTGGTCGACCGGATCATGCCGGTTTCCGAACTGGTCGAGGAACTCCTGAACGATGCCGAAAAAGGGCTCCGCGACGTCAAAAAACTTTTGAGCTGACAGGAAACTTCATCCCATGCCTCCGGCACTCGATCCCAAAATCCGCAAAAATCTCGCCTTCCTGGCGATTGCGGCGATCGTGCTGATTTTGCTGGTGGCGGGATGGGCTTCGCTCAGGCGTTCTTTCGGACGCCTGGCGGGGGATTTCTTTTATCCCTACCTGGCACTTTCTCGCAAGGCGAGCGACACTTTGTCCGACCAGACGCTGCTGTTGTATTCGCGCCACGAGCTGGCGCGCGAGCTTGAATTCATCCGGCGCGAAAACCGCCGGCTGGCGGCGCAGGCAGCCAACGCCGCCAAGCTGCTGCTTGAGAATGACGAGCTCCGCCGTCTCGCCGGGCTCGCGCCCGCCGAGCCGTGGAAATACGTCAACGCCGAAATCATCCTCCGCGACCCGCGGCTTTGGAATGAACGGGTCATCGTCGACCGCGGCAGCGACGCGGGCGTCCAGGTCGGCGCGACGGCAATGACCGCCGCACCGGACGGGCGGCTGATTTTCGTCGGCGTAGTCGCGCGGGTCAGCCGCCATACGGCGGAGGTTATGACCATCAACCACCCGGAGCTGCGGGTTTCGGCGATGCTGCCTTTCAGCAGCACGGTAGGACTGGTCAACGCGGGGGCGGAGTCGAAAACGCCGGGGTTGGTCGGCATCGGTTTCCTGCCGGTCCGGCGCAACTACGTGCCGGATGAAATCCTGCAGACCACCGGCTTCGAACGGCAGATTCCGGCGGGGGCCAAAATCGGCAATCTCGCCTCGGTCGAGAACGTCGACACCCTTTTCGCCAGCAGGAATTATCTCTCCGGCGAATTCCAGCCCGCCGCGCAACTCAGCAGTATCCGTTTCCTGGTCCTGGCCATGCGGCCGGAGGCGAAGCCGTGAACGCCAGCCGCTGGCGCCGCTTCGGCTTCATTGCCACGATGCTGATGCTTTTCGCGTTGCCGGAGCTGATCGCGGGTGCGTTCGGAACGGTGTTGCCGCTCACGGGAGCGTTCATTTGCTATCTGACCTTGATTTACAGCTGGCGAACCGGCATCGTCGCCGGAATCGCGGTGGGAATGGTGCTCGACCTTGCGTTCGGGCGGGATTTTCCGTGGTTGCTGGTCGCGTTTGCGGTGCTGGTTTTGATCGCATGGGGATTCCGCCGCAGCCGGGAATTCCATGAGTTGACGGATATGGTTCTGCCGCTTTTCGTCTCGCTGGCGGGGATGGAGGCGATTTTTCTCCTTCCCGAATTGTTCACCTCAGACGTTTCGCCCGAGGCGTTCGGCACCGCGTTCGGCTGTTTGCTCTGGAACGGCGTGCTGGGGACGCTCCTCGGCTGTTTGATGGCTCCGCTCCTCGATTCGCTGGCAGGCGGGTTGGGACTGCCGCGCGTGCTATCGAAAGAACGCGCCTCCGGCAGGGGGAAACTTCGTTATCCGACGGTCAAAGTCGGGCGGAGGCCGTGACATGAACCGCCGTCATCCCTTGCTCTCGGATCCGCGTTGCGGGATCATCGTGCTTTCGCTGGTCTTCCTGACCGGTTTCGCAATTCTGCTCGGCAAACTCTATTTCGAACAAATCCGGCGCGGCTCCGATCACCAGGAGCGGATCAGCCGTCAGTCGCTGCGCCGGATCCGGGTCCCGGCCCGGCGCGGCAAGATTTTCTACGCCGACCACAAAATCCAGGCCGACAACAGCGCCGGGTGCGCGATTGTTTTTTACCCGGAGGAAATGCGCCGCCCCGGGCGCGGCTCGCGCAAGCGGACGGTCGAATACATCCGGGACGCCGCCGCCGCGGTTTCCGCCGTGCTGGGGCGCGAAAATCCGCTCGGAGACGTCAAGAAAATCGAACGGCACCTCAATTTGTCGCCCGGGTTGCCGATCATGCTGTTCCGGGGGCTCTCGACCGAGGAGGTCAGTCCGGTGCTGGAGCTTTCAAGACTTTACGACGGTATCGGCTTTGAGGAGGACGAATCGCGCCAGTATCCCTTCGGCAGGCTCGCGTCGCACCTGATCGGCTACGTCGGGCTCGAGCAGCCGCGTTCGGCGCCGGATCACGGCGATTTCTTTTATTACGTCCCCGATTTGATCGGAAGGGCGGGGCTCGAAAAGGCCTTCGACAGCTTCGACGAAAGCGGCGCCACCGGGTTGCGCGGCAAACCCGGCTCGAAACTGGTACGCGTCGACAGCCTCGGCTTTATCCGCAACGAGCAAATTTCAAGCGTCGAACCGCGCGACGGGAATCACCTGATCCTGACCATCGACGCCCGTGCCCAGCATCTGGCGGAGACGCTGCTGGCGGGCCGCCGGGGCGCTTTTGTGATGCTCGACGCTTCGGACGGCGCGGTGCTGGCGATGGCGTCGAGTCCGGCGGGGGACCTGCGTTATTTCACGCCCCGGCTGACGACCGAATACTATTCGATGCTGCTGCGCAACCCCGACCGGCCGCTGATCAACCGGGCGATCAACGGGACCTATACCCCGGGCTCGATCCTGAAACCGCTGGTGGCGATGGCCCTGCTCAACAAAGGGATCGATCCCCATGAAAAAGTCAATTGCGACGGCAAAGCCGTAATCGGCGACAGCGCGATCCGCTGCGCCGCGCGTTCCGGGCACGGGCCGGTCGACATGTTTGAAGCGCTGGAAAAATCCTGCAACGTCTATTTCATCGAAAAAGCCCTCGTCGCCGGCCGCGCCGCCATCGCCGAGGTGCTTGATTCCGCCTCGATCGGCAAGCGCACCGGATTTGAGCTTGCCGACAGCCGGGGGCAGGCGCCGACCGAGGAGTACAAGCGCCGCTATTACCGCTCCGGCTGGAACCGCTTCGATACTGCGCAGCTGGGGATCGGGCAGGGGATCATTCTCTTGACGCCGCTCCAGGCGGCGTTGTATGCGGCGGCGATCGGCAACGGCGGGACGGTTTTCGACCCCTATATCGTCGACCGCCTGGCGGACCAGCGCGGCGGCGTGCTCTGGAAGCGCAAACCCGTTGCAATCAGCCGCCTTGCCACCAAACCGGAGTATCTCGATATGGTCAAAAAAGGCATGTTCGACGTCGTCAACTCTCCCGGCGGCAGCGGCAGGCTGGCGAAAAACCGGGCGATCGAGCTCTCCGGCAAAACCGGCTCCGCCGAAGTAGGCAGCCGCGAAAACCGGGTGAAAAACACCTGGTTCATCGCCTTCGGCACCGTCGCGGACAAAACCTACGCGGTCGCGATGGTCGTCGAGGAAGGCGTTTCCGGCGGCACGAGCTGCGCTCCTCTGGTGGGCGAATTCTTCGAAAAGTACCTCGCAACCGAATGATCCGGGCTTGACTGCGGCGGTGAAGCGGTGTATTGTCTCTCAGAGACGGGAGAAAATCTATGAAAAAAACATATGTTCTGGATACCAACGTCCTGTTGCACAGTGCGTTGAGCATGGAGTCCTTCGCCGACAACGACGTCGTCATTCCGATGGCGGTCATCGAAGAGCTCGATAAGTTCAAGAAAAATCAGGATGAATTGGGCCGCAACGCCCGCCAGGTCATCCGCCGCCTCGACGCCCTCCGGGTGCGCGGCAATTTGCGCGAAGGCGTATCGCTCGCCAACGGGCACACGCTTGCGACCGGCAATCTCTTCGTCCTGACCGCCGCTTCATTTGACGGAGCGAAGCTCGACGACGACCTCAAAAACGTGTTCAGCTCCGACCTCGGCACGGACAAGCCGGACAACCGGATTCTGCTGGTGGCCTACGCGCTTTTGAAAAAGGGCGCCAATGTGGTTTTCATCAGCAAAGACATCAATCTCCGGCTGAAGGCCGACGCGCTCGGGCTCAAGGTCGAGGACTATGAACGCGGCAAGGTTGATTTCGATTCGCTCTACACCGGTTTTCAGGAAATCCCGACCGACCGCGCGTCGATCGACCAGCTTTACCGCGAAAAAGAGATCCCGAACAACAAGGATCTTGGCCTCACGGTCAACGAATTCGCGGTTTTTCAGGTCGAGAATTCCAAGCAGTCGGCGCTCGCCCGGCTGAAGGCCGACGACCGGCTCCATTTGCTCGAGCACGCCGGGGAGCGGGTGGTCTGGAATATTTCGGGCCGCAATAAGGAGCAGCGGATGGCGCTCGAGCTTCTGTGCGACCCGACGGTAAAATTAGTCACGCTGGTCGGCGGCGCCGGGACCGGCAAGACCTTGCTCGCGCTGGCCGCCGCGCTTCAGTCGACGCTGCGCGACAACCTTTATGAACGCATCCTGGTTTCCCGCCCGATCATCCCGATGGGCAACGACATCGGTTACCTGCCCGGCGACAAGGGGGCCAAGCTGGCGAGCTGGATGCAGCCGATTTTCGACAACCTTGAATTTCTGCTGCAAGGCGGCGAGGAGCGTCCCGGCAAAAACGCCAGCCGCATGACTCCCGACAGCCTGATCAATTCGCACCGAATCGAGCTCGAGGCCCTGACCTACATCCGCGGCCGCAGCATTCCGCGCCAGTTCGTCATCGTCGACGAAGCGCAGAACCTCACGCCGCACGAAATCAAAACCATCGTCAGCCGCGCCGGGGAAGACACCAAACTCGTCCTCACCGGGGATCCGCAGCAGATCGACAATCCTGACCTCGACGCCTCCAGCAACGGCCTGACCTGCGCCGCCGAAAAGATGCGCGGACACGCCCTCCACGGGCACATCACGCTCGCCCGGAGCGAACGCAGCGAACTCGCCGCGCTGGCGGCCAAGCTGTTGTAACCGGGGTCAAGAGGTCTTGCGCCCGTAAAAGGTGTCGCACATCCGGAATTCCGGCGGGGGGAGGGGCTCTCCGGCCAGGAACCGGCGGATCAACTCGGCCGGGTCTGGTTCATGCCCGGCTTTGAGCCAATGGATTTCGGTGCCTTCGCGTTCCATCTTGCGGAAGAAAATATCCTGGCGTTTGGCGAATTGGCGGATGCGGATCAAGAGTTCGTTCCGCATTTCGCTGAAGGTGCATTTACCCTGGAGATAGCGGGCGATTTCGCGGTATTCGAGCCCGAAATATTCAAGCTTTTCGTAAGAAACGCCCCCGGCATGGAGCCGGGCG
This sequence comes from Victivallaceae bacterium, assembly GCA_031555495.1. Lineage (GTDB taxonomy): Bacteria > Verrucomicrobiota > Lentisphaeria > Victivallales > Victivallaceae > JAVBUI01. The sequence goes on from JAVBUI010000175.1 coordinate 5,230, forward strand.
ACTTCGTCGATCATCCCCGCCGCGATCCGCGCGTCGAGCCGGAGCTCGATTCGCGCTCGAACCATTTCGCGCGGATAGTAAACCCCCAGCGTCAGCGCTTCGAGCCCGAAGGGCGGCGCGAAGGACGGCGTCTCCGAGCGGTCGCGCCGGAGCCTCGCATCGGTCTTCGGCGCTTCTCCGCCGGGAAGGCGGTAGCCTTTGAGGAGAGCGTCAAGGTAAAGCGCGCTGCCGCCGCAGAGAATCGGGAGTTTGCCCCGTCCGGCAATTCCTTCGATCGCGGCAAAAGCGTCGTGGACGAAGCGGGCGAGGTGGTACTCTTCTTCCCCCGGCTGCTGTCCCGGCCACCGTCCTTTC
>JAVBUI010000156.1:0-3422 GCA_031555495.1 Victivallaceae bacterium
CCCCGGCGCGCCGGACCGAGGGGGCGCATCCGGTCCAGGTTTCTTCACCCCGGTCGAGCGGCCAGAGCACGGCAAGCGGCGTCAAACCGGCGGCACTGAAAACCGCTTTGCCGAAGGTCGAACCGGGCTCGAACTCCATCCGTCCAGTCTGTTTCATAAAGCCATAAGCGTTGAATTTGACACCAATATCATTGCGCTGCTGTTCATTTTCCGGCATGCGAAAGCGTGCGCGTTCCGCCGCCGGAATCAGGTCGGCGGAATGCCGTCGCGCCGCGTCGACGCGGAGCTCCTCGTCGACGTCGGCCGAGCCATGAAGAAAATAGTCGTAATTCTCCGCCCCCGGCCCGGCTTCGAAAAAGTCGGCCGCGAAATACGTTCCGCCGGGCCGCCTGATGAGAAACATCGTCCGCCGGTAAACTCCAAGAGCCGGATACGCCCGGCCTCCATCGACGCTGACGACCTGAGTATCGGGATCGTCGACATCCATATAGATGAGATCGCCAGACGCATCCGCCGCGTCGCGCTGGTTGGCGAAGTCCGCCACCACCAGGTTGTGCGCCGCGCTTTGCAGCACATAACAGGACATCCGGGTGTGGGTGTAGCCGATATTCGAAAGCATTTCGCGGCCGCCGGAAAAAAGCGTGATCCCGAGCGTGTCGAAATGCCGGTGCCCGACCTTGGCCGTAAACGCCAGATGCAGCTGGGTCTGCCCCGGCGCAACCTCGCCGCAGAGCGCTGCGTAACGGAGCGCCGGACTCAGGAAGGACGGCGCTTCGTATCCGCCCCCTTCCCGCATCGGCTTCACCCAGGTGTCGGAGAGCGGCAGCCGCCGTCCGTCGGGATAACGGAAACGACCGAGCACGGTTTGCGCACGGGCGAGCATCGGAAAGTACTCCGCGGCGCTTTTGCCCCGGTATCCGTCGACCGCGTCGGCGGTACGGGCGAGAAACAGCACCGACTGGGCGTGATAGCTCACCGCCGCCTCTTTCCAGAAGCCGTCGAAATGAAAGGAGTTGTTCAAATAACGGTTGCCGTTAAGAATGGCGTAATTGACATAGTTTTCCTTTTCACAAACCCGCCCGGTGATCGCCAGGTCGCGCCAGAAACGCCCGGACATGTTGTGAAAGCGCTCGGGATAGCGGAGCGTCGCGCGGCAGGCCTCGGCGAAAAAGTTTTCCACCACATCCTTATGTTCATCCATCCCGCGTTCGGCAAGGACCTGCTTGAAGCTTGCGGAGCTGCGGATCAGGTCGTAGCTCTGCACCAATTCCACCGGGATATCGGTATAGGCCCACCACGACCAACGGCTGGTCCGGTGGTCGGGAGCGAGCTCCGATTTGCCGGGAATCGTGCGATACCACACGACCTCTTTGGCGGGAAAATCGAATTTGAAGGCGAAATCCGGAAAATTGCGGGCGATCCCGGTCAGGATCAACGCCGCGCGCCGCGCGAACGTCTCCTGGCCTGTCAGGTGATAAAGCCGGGACAGCCGGTACGCGGCCTGGGAAAAGTACATCGCCTTGCGGTAAGTCGCCCCGGCCGAAAAATAGTATTTGCGGCCGTCGGGAGCCAGATGGAACGGCTGCTTGAACACCTTCCTTGACGGGGGAAGGACTTCGACGAAATCTTTTTCCGGGAATTCCGGCGACGGGAATCTCTTTTTGCAGAACTCGCAGGCGATCACCTCCGGGGCGGCCGGGGACCAGCTGTATGCCGAGCCCTGACTGTTGCCGCAGTCCGGAGTCGGGCACATCACAAAGAAGATGCCGCTGCGCATGGGCAGCAGTCTTTCAAGCTCCGGCTCGGATATTCTCATCACCTCGGCAACCTCGATTTTAAGCTTGCCGACGTCGCTTTCGCCCTTGTCGCCGAATACCGCGCCTGACAGCGCCGCCGTTGCGGCGGCGAGCATCAGGATCAATGAAAATTTCATCACAGTGCGTTCCACGCGCTGTTTCTGAAGTAATCGGCAAGCAGCGTGCCGCCGCCGTAGTACGGCGAACCGGAAAGCTGGAAGCTCGACGGCGCGTTCTTCTCGACATGTCCGTCGGCAAAAAGAGAATTCGCGAAATTGTTATGCCGCGGATCGGGATAACGCCCCCCGTTGTTGCCGGAAGCGCACGGAGTGTACCACTTGAGCCGGTCTTTGTCGGTGACGTAAAAGGTCGCCGCCGGCCGTTTGAGGAACTTCAGCGGGCGATAGGCCCGTCCCTGCTGGATCTGCGTGCTCGGAGCGCTCAGGTAATTGAGTCCGACGATGAATTCGCTGGCGGAATAACCGAAAATTTTCTTATGGCTCTGGAATTTGTCCGACGGGCAGTTCATCACGCTTGAGAGATAATCCGGGGAATTGGCGGCGTCGGGCGGCGAAATACTGGCCCCGCTCGACGGCGCATAGGTGGCGAAAATCCCGGACGGCAAAGGCAGATATTTCCCCGCAAAGAGCCCGACGTACCAATAACCGCTGGTGTTGTAAAGAACCCCGTGGGCTTCAAAAGGCTGAAAATTGGTCGCGTAAGGCGGACCATAGGTATTGTGATCGTCGCTGTAAGTAAGCAATCCGATTCCGATCTGCCGGAGATTGCTGGTGCATTTGGATGCATGCGCCGCCTCCCGCGCCTTGCCGAGCGCGGGCAGCAGCATCGCCGCGAGAATGGCGATGATGGCGATCACCACCAGGAGTTCGATCAACGTAAAACGCGCACAAGATTTCTTCATTCCGTTCATAATTTTTCCTCCCTGCCCGGTTAAAAACCCTTACCATACCAAAGTGTACCAGTTCATACCACATCTAATTATATCAAAAAAATCTGAAAAGTCAAGAGCTGAAAAGAAAAAAACGATTTTTTTCCGAATTTTCCGAATTTCCGCATCATCAGTCCAACTTTTCCGATTTCGAAAAAAACTTAAGAAAAACACCTTTTTCCGGATTGAAAAAAACGATTTTACGAGTATCTTTGGCAAGGTGCGGAAGCGTTCCTGAAAACGAATTTCTCCCCCGCCCCGGACAGGATGTTTTTTATGGACAAAAAAGAACTTTTCAATGCCGGCTCCCTTCACGAAGCCATCGAGCGGATCGCCGGCGAAATTCTCGCCGGGATCCCCGGCGACCCGGCTGAGTTCGCGCTGGTCGGGCTCCACCGGCAGGGCGTGCCGCTGGCCGAACGGTTGGGTGCTGCAATCGAGCGCCGCACCGGGCGCGCCCCCCAGCTCGGCAAACTTGATATTTCGATGTACCGCGACGATGTCGGCCTCCGGAGCGGTTTACCGCTGATCCGCGAAACGGTGATTCCTTTCGACATGCAGGACATGAAAGTGATCCTGGTCGACGACGTCCTCACCACCGGCCGGACAATCCGCGCCGCGCTCGACGCTCTGACCGATTACGGCCGCCCGGCCCTGATCCGGCTGGCGGTCCTGGT
>JAVBUI010000222.1:0-4094 GCA_031555495.1 Victivallaceae bacterium
CACGCCGGAGCGGTCGGAAGCAAGGTCGGCGGCGTGAAGCCGGAGCTTCCGGCCGGAATCAAGCACCAACGTCACGGCGCCGGAAAAAGTCGCGTCGGCGATCGTGTCCTTCCACGCCGGATTCGCAATCAACGCGCCGGGAGTAATGTTGAGCGCCTCAAAGTCGAGGAGCCGTGTTCCATCCGGAGCCTGCCGCGCCTCCTTGAAGTTCCACTTCCCGCCCCAGGCCGCGAAATCGGCGGCGGCAAGTTTGCCGCCCGACAGCTCAAGGCGTCCGACGCCGCCGGTCAGGTCGCCGCTGGCGAAACTCCTGAATGCAAGCGTGTTCCGGTTTTCCGGCGCATCCGGGAGCTTCACTTCGCCGGTCAGCCCGGCGAGGGCTGCGCCGCCGTCGGACGCATCGCCCGACAACTGCATCGTCAGAAGTTCGCGCGGCGCGCTTTCGCCGAACCGCAGTTCCCCCGTCGCGCTCATCCGGCCGAAGAAACGCCAGTCGCCGGGAAGTTTCAGTAGTTCCGAGAGCTTCAGTTCGCCGTTGAGCATCGTCGACGGCATCGAGAATTCGGTGACCGAATTCCAGGCGCCGCCCGCAATTTCGGTCGATCCCGCGAAGAAAAAGCCGCCGCCCGCGAAGAGCGCGGAACGGGTCAGGCCCTTGTAACTGATTTTGCCGCCTTTGCCGCTCGCGCTGCCGCTGATCGATTCGATGAATTTCTGTGGCATTTCCACCGATTTCACCGCAAAGTCTCCGGTCGGCGCATCGGCGGCCTCGGGCGGGGAGAAGGGAATCTCGAACGAAATTCCGCTGAGCGCGATCCGGCGTTCCGGTTCGTTCAAATCGCCGTCGGAGACGCGGAATTTGCCGCCGAAGCCGTCGAGCCGCCGGTCGAGCGCGAGCGACAGGCCGCTGAAATTGAAGTTCCAGCTGTGGCTGAAAAAGGCCGAGCGCAGCGGCATGGTGTTTTTCCAGCGGATGGAGCCCGCGGCGCGGGCGGCTTTGAGTTCGATTTTCCGCAGCGCCGCATTGGCGTCACTGATGGTGAAGGCCGCCTCCGGCTTCGTCAGCCGGGCTGAAAATTCCGACTGCGGCAGCGATTTCCGCCAGGTCGCCGCGTCGGCGTTGAAGGCGTGGCGCCAGACGCCGGGGCGGCGGTCGGCGGCGCGGAGTTCGGCCCGGAGCGTCCAGGAGCCGTGCGGAGCGAGGAACCGGTTTCCGCCGTTGTCGAAAAAAGCGAAGTCGGCGGCGAGCGCGGTGAATTCGAGGTTGTCGCCCGGCTCTTTCCGGTTGCGGTCGAAATTTCCTTCGATGTTGAGCGAGCGGGCGCTGAAATCGCGTTCGCGGCAGTGCAGGCGGAAAGGGCCGCTGTCGGCGGTGAATTTTTCCAGTTTGACGACCGATCCGGAAGCGATGTCGATCACGCCGGAGGCCCGGAGTCTGGCAATGGAAAAGACCTCGTCGTGCTGTTCGGAGCGGACCAGATCCGCGTCGAGCCGGAAGTCGACGTCGCTGCGGCGGGGGGAGATGCGGCCTTCGACCCGGAGGTTTTCGGCCTGGAAATGGCGCTCGGCGTCGAAGAGCGCGAAATTGACGAACTCGAGGCTTCTTTTTTCATTTTTGACTGTCAATTGCCCGGCGCTGTTGCGGTCGAATTCGATTTCGCCGCGGAACTTGACGCCGGTGCCGCTCCAGATCCGCCGGGCGTCGCCGCCGGGCCGCAGCGATAATGATTCGGCTTCGCCGTCGTAGTCGGCCGCGCCGCCGGCGGCCGTTCCCCGGACATTGATGCCGAGCCCGGTCAGCTGAAGCAGCGCCTGCGGCGTCGCGATGCTGGCGCGTTCGGCCAGCGCGGCGCGGATGCTCCAGTCGCCGCTGCCGAATGCGAATTGTCCGGTGAAAGGCACTACCCCGCTGAGCTGAAGCGGGGCCAACGGCCGGAGATTTCCCGAGAAATGGACGGCTTCGCGGTCCGAAAAAATAAATTGAAGGTCACCCAGTTCAAGATTCGCCAGTGTGAGCCTCGCTTCGGGCAGCGACAGCTGCGGTGCGCCGTCGGGGGTGGTTCCAAGCTCGAACCGCCCCGTCGGCAGCAGCCGGAAGGGGCCGAGGAAGAGACGGCTGCCGGAGGCGAAAGAGCCTTCCAGCTCGGGCGTTTCCACGAACCGCCCGTTCCGCAGCACACCCTTGAGCGTCAGCCGGATCGTTCCCTCAAAGGAGGCGCCGCGCGGCAGCTTGAGCCGGAGCTTGGCAAGGTCATTGTGGTCGATGGTTCCGCGCAATTCGAAGCGGACGGTTTGGGCGCTGTGGCTGAAATGCGCGTCGAAAGCGAGCGGACGGCCGTGAAGTTCGGTGATGAGTTCGATTCTCTCGTCGCCGGGCGTTTCGCCGCGAAAGAGCTTGAGCCGGAACGGCGCTTTCAACGCGGCGACCGCCCCGGAGCACTCGATTTCCCGGTGCGAGGCGAAGTTTTCGAACAGCTCCGGAAGTTCGCCCGGCGCAGGCAGGTCTTCGAGCTGCATCCCCGCGACGATCAGGCGCTTGCCGTCGTCGAAACGGATCGCTCCACGCCCCGGCGGCGGAGGGACTTTGGGGCCTGGCTTGCGGAGCGAAGCCACGGCGACGACCCCGGCGGCGATCAGTCCGGCGAGGACGAATGCGGCGATTTTCATGTTCCGGCGGGGCTTTTTCATATTCAAACCGGGATCGGATGTGCGCCGTCCCGACCGTATTCAACGGTCGAAACCGGAATGATTCGACCGTCGTCGGCCCGATAATGCAGAACGCCTTCGCGGTGTCCGTAACGGCCGGCGGCAAAGGCGTCGACCGTCTGCGGAAAGACCACGTGGTCGCCGTCGATTTTGAGCGTTTCAATATTAAGCCGGGCGATTCGCTCCAGTTCGTCCGGTTCGGCGGGACGCTTGCCGCCGGGACGGCGATCGCGAATGGCGGCGAGTTCGGCGGCGCTGTGGTTTCCGAGTTGCACCGGAACCGCCGGGGAGATGCCGAGGACCGGTCCCGAATCCATCTCTTTTGAGCCGTTTCCGGTATAGCTCTGGGCGAGGATGACGCTGCTTCGGAGCGCGGCGTGCCCCATGGTGATCGCGCGCTCGACCGGCAGCAGATGGAGCCCGGCAAGCAGCCGTTCGCCGTTTTCGCCGGTCACGGTGAGGTCGCCGGGGTGGACGTTGAGGCAGGGAAAGTCGCCGGTGAGGTTGGTCAGCGGCACAAATCCGGCGAGAATGCCGAAGTCGATTTTGAAGGGCGCGATCAGAGATCGCAGCGCATTGGTCCACTCTTCGCGGATTTCCCGCGCCCTGGGGGCGGCGAGTCGGATCGACGTTTCGCCGCGCTCCCGGTAAAAGGCGCGGATGTCGAGCTCGACCAATGCGATGCCGAAGGTTTTCGCGAGCTCCCGCGCCCGGCTCTCTTCCGGGGCGTCGGTGACGAGGACGGCGGCTTCGAAGCTCGGCGCGGGCGCGGCGGCAAGCCCCGCAAGGATCACTTCGGCGTTGGAACCGCCGCCGCTCAGGAAAACGGCGGCGCGGGGTTTGCTCGATCCGGTATTCAAAAAAGGCGTCATGCTTTCATTCATAGGTAAAAGACCATCTGTTGTCGGAATCCATTGCAATAGCAGCATAATTTGCCGCCGTCCGTCCCTTTTTTCAAGCCGGAGGGCCGGAAAAGGGCGGACTTTTTGCAAAAAAATGATTTTCCGGCGCTTTTTGATTTGCGCGGAGGCACAAAGCGGTTTATCTTATGCTATAACAAAAAAATCAACGAAGAGATGATCTTCGCAGCAAAATGAACCACAGAGGTACTATTATGCGCAACGTTTCGATGAAGGTATTGATGTTCACCGCCGTCATGCTCGGTTTTACCGCGTCTTATGCGGCAAGCTGGCCGTCTTCGGGCCCGTCCCGGGAGGTCGTGACGCTGATCGTATGCACCAACAACAAATCGCCGCGCCTGCTCGCGGAGACCATTCAGGCCGAAAGCAAACAGCCCTATCTCCTGCTGCCGTCGGCCCAGGGCGGAGACGACCGGATTTTCTTCGTTCCGGCCAAAAAGAACGCGATCGAGCTGACCGAGGCCAAGC
>JAVBUI010000169.1:0-5271 GCA_031555495.1 Victivallaceae bacterium
GCGATCGGGTCGGCCCCGGAGGTGGCTTCGTCGAGGAACAAGATATCGGGCTGATGCAGCAGCTCTCAGCTCATGCCGAGGCGCTGCTTGTAGCCCAAGGGCAGCTTGGCGGCGGCGGAGTCGAGGACCCCGGCGAGTTCGAAGTTCTCCGCCGCCCACTCGATCCGTTCCTGAAGATGCTTGCCGCGGAGGCCGTAGGCGCCGCCGAAAAAACGGAGGTTTTCGCGGCAGGTGAGGTCGCCGTAGAGGGAAAATTTCTGCGCCACGTAGCCGATCTTTTTGCGCGCTTCGGCGGCGGCGGTGCGGAGGTTGTAGCCCGCCACTTCGACCGTTCCCTCGTCGGGGCTGCTGAGGCCGCAGAGCATCCGGAAGGTGGTGGTTTTGCCCGCGCCGTTGGCGCCGAGGAGGCCGAAGATTTCGCCGCGCCGGACTTCGAAGCCGACGTGGTCGACCGCGGTGAAGGAGCCGAAGCGTTTGACGATCTGGGCGGCTTTGATCACCACGGGCGCGTCCGCTTTGAGCTCGGCACTCCGTTTCGGCTGCTGTGAACTTCCGTCGGAGGTGAGGCGGATGAAGCCCTCTTCGAAGGTGCCGTCTTTGGCGATTTCGGCGGGCGGGGCGTCGGCGATCAGTTTGCCGTTGAAGAGGATCAGCGTCCGGTCGCAGTAGGAGGCTTCATCGAGGTAGGAGGTACTGGCGAATACGGTGAGCTTGCAGTCGTTGACGAGGTTGCGGAGAATCTTCCAGAGCTCCCGCAGCGAAAGCACGTCCACCCCTACCGTCGGCTCATCCAGGAGAAGCAGCGGCGGATCGGACACCAGGGCGCAGATCAGCGCCAGCTTCTGCTTCATCCCGCCCGAGAGCGCCCCCGCCATCCGGGCCTGGAATTTGGCCAGGTCGGTCATGGCGAAAAGCATGTCGACGTGTTCTTTGTTGTCATCGAGGTGAAAGCCGTGGAGCTCGGCGTAGAGTTCTAGGTTTTCCCGGACGCTCAGGTTTTCGTAAAGACCGAATTTCTGCGGCATGTAGCCGATGAAGCTCTGAATGACGACCGCGTCGCGGGCCGCGTCGGAGCCGTTGACCTTCGCCGTGCCGCCGTCGGGGCGAAGGAGCCCGGAGAGGATCCTGAGCAAAGTCGTCTTGCCCGCGCCGTCGGGCCCGAGGAGCCCTACGATTTTGCCGGGCTCAATGCTGAAGGTCAGGTCGTCAAGCGCGGTTTTGTCCCCATGCCGACCGCGGAAACGCTTGACCAGATTCCGGCACTCGACCGCGTTCATCGCAGCAGGGCGGCGGGGAACGTGACGGTGGCCGGAGCACCGAGCTTGAGGTAGTTTTCCGGATCTTCGACGAAAACGCGGACCTCGTAGACCAGCGCGGTCCGCAGTTCGGGCGTTTCGACGTTCTTCGGCGTGAACTCGGCCGAGGGCGAAATGAAGCCGACCCAGCCGGAAAGGGTTTTGTCGCCGAGGCTGTCGAGGCCGATGCGGGCTTTGTCGCCCTGACGGATGCGCGTGAGCATCGGTTCGGGGAGGTAAACCCGGATCCATTTGGGCGAAATGACCGCGACCGTCATCACCGGGGTCTGGGGAGAGGTCATTTCGCCGGGGTGCTGGAGCCGCGAGCGCACCACGCCGTCGCAGGGGGCGTAGAGCACCGCGTCGCGCAGACTCTGTTCACGGATCGCCAGCTGGGCGGAGGCTTTTGACAGTTCAGCCTGGGCGAGGGCGATGTCTTCCTTGCGCGGACCGTTGCGGAGTTTGGTAAGATAACTTTCGGCGGTCTGCAGCATCGCTTTATTGAGGAAATAGGCCGCAGTGGCCTTTTCGGCGATCTGGACCGAAACCGAAGCGGTTTTTTCCAGGCCGGTCTGGCGGTGGTAGTCGCTTTCGGTGTAGACGACCGCGGCTTTGGCGGCGGCGCACAGCGCGACGGCAATGTCGATGTCCTCCTGCCGCGAGCCGTCCTCCAGCCGCTTCAGCACGGCGTCGGCGGCGTCGCGGGCCGCTTGGGCCGAGTTGTAATCGTTCTGCAGCCGGACGGTTTCGAGTTCGCCGATCTTTTCGCCTTTTTTAATCAGGGCGCCTTCCTCGACCTTGAGCGAAGCGATCCGTTCGGCGATCTGGAACGACAGATTCAACTGCCGGTTGTCCACGTTGCCGTAGAGCACCAAATCCTCTATCCGGTTGTGTTCTTCAGCGTAGTAAATCCACCAAGCTGCGCCGAGCGCGACCGCCAACAGCAGGACTATGATAAGAATCTTTTTTTTCATCGTGCAAAGAAACGCTCCCCTCCGGCCTGAATCATGGTCAGGCATCGTTATTTTGCTGACGGCGGCAAGAGCCGGACCCGGTGCTGGATTGATTTTCCCCGCGTCCGGTCTGCCGTTTTTCAATAGTTATTGTTTTGCCGGCGGCGGCAACAGGCGGGTCTTGGCGTAATATTCGTTACCCCAGCCGATCAGTTTGCCGTCTTTGAACACCAGAGGCATACATTCGTCTTCGGTGGCAAGCCCGTCGAACCAGTTCGGGTTGGTGTAGTAGTACCAGACATCGGGCTTGGTGTAAGTCTCGTTCTGAACCGGCTCTCCCATGACGGCGACGACCTCTTGTTTGGTCATGCCGATCCGGAGTTCCCGGCTGTGTTTGATGTTCCGGCTCGCTTCGAACCAACCGCAGCCGCCGAGCAGCACGATGAGGACGAAAGCGGAAAGCAGAGTCAATAATTTCATGTTGTTTCTTTCGAAGAGGCGCTTCGCCGCGGGGGAGGGCGGCAAAGCGCGTCACTGCTCAGTCCTGCGGCGAAAATTCGTCCTTGCCGGCGCCGCACTCGGGGCAGACCCAGTCGGACGGAAGGTTTTCGAAAGCGACGCCCGGCTTGATGCCGGATTCCGGATCGCCTTTGGCCGGGTCGTAGACGTAGCCGCAAAGGTCGCAGACGTATTTTTTCATGTTCAGTTCCTCCCTGTTTGGGTTGTTGTAACTCCGGAAAAACCGGATTATTTTGTTTTTTCGATCAATTGTTTAGCCAACGCCACACCGGCGTCGAAGGCCTTTTCAAGGTCGGCCGCGGTCGGGACGTACTTGACGTTCATCAATTCCATGGGCATTTCGAAGCCCATTTCGGTCAGCGCCGCGTGCACTTGTTTGCCCCCTTCGCCGCTCCAGCCGTAGGAGCCGAAGGCGAAGCCGATACGGTTGCGCGGGCGCAGTCCTTTGATATAAGTCAGCGCGTCCGCCATTGCCGGAAACATGTTGTTGTTCATGGTCGGAGTGCCGGCCGCGACCAGGCCGCAGTCGAGGATGTCGGTGATGATTGCGCTGCGGTCAGTGGCGTTGAGCGACGCGACTTTGACCTCGACGCCGCTTTGGGCAAGGCCGTCGGCGAGGGCGCGGCCGATTTTTTCGGTCGAATCCCACATGGTGGCGTAAAAGACCAGCGCTTTGGGTTTCGGCTTCTGCTCCGCCATTTCGCGGTAGAGTTTGAGAATCCAGCCGATGTCTTCCGGCGTCCGGTGGATCGGCCCGTGGTCGGGGGCGATCATCGAGATGTCGAGCTTGAGCGACGGAAGAACGTCGAGCAATTCGATGATCCGGGGCGAAAGGTGCAAAAGGATGTTGGCGAAGTACTTCTTCGCTTCATGTTCGGTAATCGACCGGTCGTACTCTTCGGTATAGAGGTTGCTCCCCGCAAGGTGCATGCCGAAGGCGTCCTGCGAAAACAGGATTTTGGCCTTTTCCAGATAGGTGATCATGCTGTCGGGCCAATGGAGCATCTTGGTCTCGACGAAGTGGAGCGTCTCCCGGCCCAGCGAAAGCGTGTCGCCGGTTTTGACCACCGTGAGGTCGAGATCGGCCCCGAAGTGGGCCTTGAGCCCCTTTTCTCCCATGGGCGAAGCGAAGACTTTCTCCGGCCTGACCGCCTCGATCACGGCGGGAAGCGAGCCGGAATGGTCCATTTCGGCATGGTTGGAGACGATGTAGTCGATCTTGGCCGGGTCGATCACCGAGCGGATCCGCGCCATCAATTCGTCGTAAAACGGCGCTTTGACGGTGTCGATCAAAGTAACTTTTTCGTCGATGATCAGAAAGGCGTTGTAGGTGGTGCCGCGACCGGTGGTGTAGCCGTGGAAATTACGGACGTTCCAGTCGATCGCGCCAACCCAGTAGACGTGTTCGGAAATCCGAACCGCTTTGAAAAATTCATCCATCATGCAGCTCCTCGCGCTTGCCGGAGGGCAAAAGAACGGCTGTCGGAAGTTCCCCCCGTCATAAAAAATTCCGCCGCCTGATGTAATATATTACCAAGCGGCGGAAATAGCACATTTTTGTTTAGCTTAAGGTATATTTATTTTTTCCAGAGGCCGTGCTTGTTGCAATATTCGCGGACGATCAGCTTGTCGGTCAACGGTACGTAGAACTTCGCCTCCGGCGCTTCGCCGGGGGAGAGGTGCTTGCGGTTGACGTAGGGGCCGTTGATGACTTCGATCCACTCGATGTAGTGGTCTTCGGCCATCGGGTGCGGCACCGAGCCGACCTTGACCAGGATGCCTTTGGCGTCGCCGGAGACGACCGGCACGTGCTTTTCAGCGGCGCCGTCGGTGTCGTTGGGGTTCATCAAACGCATGGTTTCGCCGCAGCAGACGAGTTCGCCCGCGCCCTGGCTGACGACTTCGATGGTCAAGTTGCACTTGAAACACTTGTAAATCTGAAGCTTCTCTTTCATAAAAACCCTCCATAAATTTATGATCTGCTCCGGACAATCCGGAATGCTTTATACTATAATAAGTGTCTTTTGAGAAATGTCAAGTCGTGTTCTTACAATGCTTTTTCCAGCAGCAGCTGTTTGGCGATGCCGTGGCGGAAAGTCCCGGTGATTGCGGTTTCATCGCCTTTGACCGAGAGCGAGACGCCGGGGACCTCGGAATCGAGCTTCCAGCGGCCGGCGAGGACGATGGTGACTTTGCGGTCGGCGTTTTCGGCGGCGATGTCCTGTTCCACCGGCGGGAGGTCGCTGTAGCCCTCGCGGATGAAGCCTGCGAGGTCGGGGGTATTCAAGCTCAGCGAGAGCTTGCCGTCTTCGCGGAAGCGGTACATCACGTAGCTTGATTGTTCTACCTTTTTGAGGAGCGGCCAGTTGAGTTCCGGCTGCGGGACGAAGAAGATCGCGGCGGTGACTTTGCCCGGCAGGTCCTCCACGGCGTGAACCGCGTCGTCCTGGCGGAGGATGCGGTAGGGCTTGGCTTCAAGACCGGCGGCTTCGGCGCTTTTCATG
>JAVBUI010000117.1:0-3500 GCA_031555495.1 Victivallaceae bacterium
CGCCATCCTGAACGAAAACCCGTCCGCGAGCCCCGAGGGCTGCGAAATGTTTTACCGCGTCGCGTGGAACCATCCCGGCAAGCCGGTGCTGACGCTCCGTTATTTTGAGCTCGTGACCCGTTTCGGAACCGATCCGCGCCAGATCGGGACGCTGCTTGACCATACCCTGGAGGCGGGGGAGAAGAGCGGCGATCGGAACACCGCGGACGACATGACGCTTTGCCGTCTTCTGGAAATCGCCGCGGCGCTGGAGTTTCAGCGCGGCGAAGACGGGAGCGTCTCGACGGAACGCTTCCGCCGGTTCCTCGGCATCGACGGCTTCAAGGCGGCGGAAGAGCTGCGCAAGCTTGCGGCACGGCACTTTCTGCAGGCTTCGAAGCGCGCCGACCGTTCGCGGCGGTGGTTCGGACTGCGGCAGAGTCCGCGCGCCGCGCTGATGGAGGAGAGCAACCGGCTGCTGGCCGGAATCATCGCCTCGGACGCCGCGGTGACCGAGCCGCGGGCGCAGGAGCTGCTGGCCTTTTATTATCTCTCGGTCCAGCGCCCCAAAGACGCGATCCGGGTCGCCGCCCGGCTGGTCTCGCAGGAAGAAAACAGCCCGGCGTCGCGGCTTACTTTGGCGCGTGTCTATTATTTCGCCCGAAAATACCGCGACGCGCTGCTTCAGACCCAGTCGCTTCTGAGCATCGCGCCCGAAAACCAGGAATTGCTTCAGCTCGAGGGCGAAGCCGCGCTCCGCTGTGGGGAATTCTCCGTCGCCGAAAACGTGGGACGCCGGATGCTCAAACTCAATCCCGACGACGCGATCGGACGTTATCTCCAGATCGCCGGCATGACCTACGGCGGCAAGCTCGACGAGGCGGCCAAAACGGTCGCGGCGTTCGCGCCGGGCGAGGAACGCGATTCGCTTGAAATGCTGATCAGTCTCCGCCGCAAGGACTATTCGAAAACGCTCGAACGTCTCCGGGCGCTGGAGCAGAAGCTCGGCGCGAAGGCTCCCGACAGTATTTTCCTTTACATGCTGACCGTCGCCGAAAAAAGCCGCGACGTCGAATTGCTCAACCACGCCTGGAAAAAGCTCGAGGCGATGGGGGCGCTGGCCGAATACGACAACGCCAATACCGTCGGCTACGTCGCCGCCGAACTCAACACCCGGCTCGATGAAGCCGAAACGCTGATCCGCGAAGCGGTCAATGCCGAACCGGACAACGGCGCTTACATCGACAGCCTGGCCTGGGTCCTCTACCGGAAGGGTGAGCTCAAAAAGGCCTACGAAACCATTTGCGACGCGCTCGATGCGCCGATGGACACCGCCCTCGGGCGCGGCACGCTGCTGGTCCATGCCGGGGAGATCGCCGAAAAGCTGGGCAAGACGGCGGAGGCGAAGCAGTATTACGATGAAGCGCTCGGCTCTTTCGACGACCCCGACCTCGACCTCGAGGATCTGCAGAAGCGCATCAGGAACCTGGAAAAAAGCAAGTAAATGAAAGAACCAATTTCGAAAGTCATCGCGCTCGATATCGGCGGCGTGTGTCTCAATATCCGGCCCGAACGCTGTTTCGGAGTGCTCGGCTACCGCTCGATTGAGGAGGTGCCGCAGGCCCTGTTGCTGGCGATCGATCAATTTGAACGGGGCCGGATTTCCGAAGAGGAGTTCCTCGCGGAGTTCCGCCGCGAAAACGGGGCGGATTTGAGCGACGATTTTGTCCGCAACGCCTGGAATGCGATTCTGCATTCGCCGGTGGAGGGGATGGCGGAATTGATCGCCGAGTGGCGGCGCGACGGGTACCGGGTGGTTTTCCTCTCCGACACGTCGACCATGCACATGCGGGATTTCAGGGCCCGTTTTCCGGAAATCGCGGAACAGGTTCCGGACGGCATCTACAGTTTCGTGGTCGGGGCCAAGAAGCCGGAGTCGGCGATGTACCTTGCTTTTGAGGCTGATTACGGCAAACCGGCGCTCTACGTCGACGACCGCGAAGTCTGCATCGGGGGCGGCGAGGCCGCGGGATGGCCCGTTCACCGTTTCGAATCGGTCGAAAAATTACGTCAACAGAAAATATGAATCCGGCAAGGGGCCGGAACTCAATGATTGGGGGGACATGATGAAAAAATTACTGCTGCTGGGTGTCTTGTTGCTTGCCGGTATGGCGGCCTTCACTGCGGAGCCGCCGAACGCGGATTGGGTCACCGATTTCAAGGCGGGGCTGAAAAGCGCCAAAGAAAACAATAAGAAGCTTTTCGTCCTTTTCACCGGGCCCGAGTGGTGCCCCTTTTGCGTCGAGCTTGAAAAAAACGTCCTGAAGAAGGAACAGTTCAGGCAGTTCGCCAAAGATAAGCTGGCGCTGGTTTATCTCGATATGCCGCGTGACAGGGTGAGACCGCCGCACAGGGCCGCTCCCGGTCAGGACCTGGCCGAAAAACTGGAAGTCGAAGCCATGCCGACCGCCGTCATTTTCGATGGCGACGGCAAGGAGATCGGCCGGATCGACAGCATCTATGAACTTGGCCCCTACCTGAAACGGATCCAGACGGTGCTCGATAAGGCGCCCCGGAAGTAAAAGAGAGGCGCGGGCCGTTCCGGTGAAGACAATCGGTTTCATTCTGTTGTTGACCGCCTCGGCGGCTTTTTGCCGGCTCCGGGCGGAAGCGCCCGACCCGGACTGGCACACCGATTTCGCAGCGGCCCGGAAAACGGCCGCCAGGGAAAAGCGCAGAATGTACGTGCTTTTCGTCGGCTCGGACCATTGCCCCTACTCGATGCGTTTCGAAAAAGACGTTTTGACGCGGCCGAAATTCGCGAAATTCATCCGGACCAACAACCTCGTCCTCGTCTACATCGACTTTCCGCGCCGGAAGAAATTGCCTCCGGAGGAGCAAAAGGCCAACCAGGCGCTGGCCGCCCGCTGGGGCGTCGAAATTTTCCCCACCGGGCTCGTCTTCGATGAGAACGGCAAACGTCTCGGCTCGATCGCCGGAGTGACTTCGCTCGATAATTACATCGATAAACTTGACACCATCCTGAAAAAGGCTTCACCCAAATGATTTTTCTGCGGACCGTCGCCGTCTTGTCCGGCATGCTGTTGGCGCTTGCGGCGGGAGCCGCGGAGCGGCCGTTCGCCTGGGAGACGCGTTTTCAGCCGGAGCTGCTGCAAGTCGAAGTCTCGGTCGCGTCCAATTGCTATTTGTATGCCGCCAAGACCGTTCTGCGCGCCTCCGCCGACGGGAAACTCCTTGCCGGCTGGAAAACTCCGCCGGCCAGGGAGATCGTCGATGAATTCACCGGCGAAAAAACCGCGATTTTCGGGGCGGGCGTCCACCGCTGGGAGCTGCCGCTGGCCGCCGGAGTTGAAACGGTCAGGCTTGAAGTCGATTACATCGGCTGCCGCGCCGGAAGCGAAGGGGTGCCCGGCATCTGTTTCCTGCCCAGATCCTTTACCCGGACCTTTCCGGAAAAAACGGAACTTGAAAGCTCCGCGCCTTCCGGGCCCGCCGTTCCC
>JAVBUI010000264.1:0-10792 GCA_031555495.1 Victivallaceae bacterium
ACGATATATTCTTTTCCTTCGATCCGCAGCTTTCCCGCCTCTTTCGCCTTGTTCCAGCCGCCGCAATCGACCATATCCTGATACGACACCGTCTCCATCCGGATAAAACCCCGGCACAAGTCCGTGTGAATCTTCCCCGCCGCCTGAGGCGCCGCCGTACCGCGCTGAATCGTCCACGCATGCGCCTCCATCGGCCCCACCGTGAAAAACGTCACGTAATCCAGCAAATGATACCCCGTCCGGATCACCCGGTCCAAGCCCGATTCCGTAATCCCGAGATCCTCCATGAACATCTTCGCCTCTTCCGGCTCCAGCTGGCCCAGTTCGTCTTCCAGCTTGGCACACACCGGAACCACCTCGAGATTGCGCTTCGCCGCATACTCCAGCAGCGCCTTCGCCGCATCCGAACTCCCGAAATTCCGGAAATTCTCCTCATCCGTATTGGCGCAGATAAACGCCGGCATCACCGTCAACAGCCCCAGCTGCGACACCACCGCCGACACCTTCGCGTCCCGCCGGTCATACTCCGGCAAACGTCCGTCGGCCAGTTGCGCCGCCAGATCCTTCAGCAATTCGAATTCCAATTTGGCGTCCGGATCGTTCGAACGCGCCAGCTTGGCCGACTTGTCACGCTTCTTCTCCAGCATATCAAGGTCGGCCAGCATCAATTCGGTGATGATCACATCGAGGTCGCTCACCGGATCGCACTTGCCGTCGACGTGAACCACGTCGGGATCGTCGAAGAGACGCACCACGTGCGCAATCGCGTCGACGTTGCGGATATGGCCGAGAAACTGATTCCCCAGCCCCTGCCCCTGACTCGCCCCCTTGACCAAACCCGCGATATCGATGAATTTCAGCGCTGACGGAATCAGCTTTCCCGATCCTTCCAAATCGGCAAGCACCCGCAACCGCGAATCCGGCACCGCCACGATCCCGGTGTTGGGCTCGATGGTACAGAAGGGAAAATTGGCGGCTTCCGCGCCGCCCTTGCACAAAGCATTGAACAAAGTGGACTTCCCGACATTGGGAAGCCCCACGAAACCGCAACAAAAGCTCATACCGGACTCTTTCTGTACATTGATTGGGATCGTTCGTCGAAATGCAAAGCCCGCACCCGGCAAATCAACCGGAGCACGGGCCTTCCAAAGAAAATCGTCAAACCGCGTTACTGTGCGTCGACGATCGCCTGGTCGTTGAAGAAGAAATTGAAGGCGTTATGCTGGATGTCCACCACCCAGGCCGGACGCATGATCGGGCCGTATCCCCAGCCCGCGTCCATCGGATCTTCCGGGCAGCCCGGCAGCGGCGCGGGGAAGGTGACGATGTCGATCACGCCGGTGATTTCACGGCCGATGGTATAAACGACGCCCTTGAGAACGCCGTAAGTCAGCGAGGCAATCGCGCCCTTCTCGTTGTTGACGTCGTAAGGCTTCATCAGCAGCTCGAGCGGGCCGAAAGCGACGTTGGCGATGCCGCGGCCGAGCTTTTCAACCATATTGTCGAGCACATCCCCTTCTGCTCTGGCGGTTCCGACGCACAGAAATGTCATCAACAGTCCGACCAAGACCATGCTTTTACCGAATCTCATCCGTATCACCCTGCGTTTAAGTTTTATTCGTCCAATTTACGAAAATTACAGACAATGGAAGCAATATAGTTTTGCTTTTTCGAAATTTCAAGAAAAATCCGGCAAAATTTCTTCTTTTATAGCGAAATATTTGAAAAAAGTGCTATTTTATAGAAGTTCGGAAATTGCAACGGCATACAAAGCGCGGAAATGCTTCCGGATCCGACTCGATCAAAGTATGGAATTTCCCCGCAGGAGCAGAGGTATATGACTGTAAAAAAACAACCGGAGCGCTTCGCCGACTTGACTTTGCTCAAGCGTTCGGAGCAGGACTACCCCGATTCGCCGGGAGAGTCGCAGCTTGAAACGTTCGAAAATCTGTACGCCGGCCGCGATTACATCATCGAATTCGACTGCCCCGAGTACACCTCGCTCTGCCCGGTCACGGGCCAGCCGGACTTCGGGCATATCGTCGTGCGCTATATCCCCGACCGACGATGCATCGAGAGCAAGTCGCTTAAGTTGTTTATGTATTCGTTCCGGAATGCCAATACATTCCACGAGGAGTCGGTCAACACCATCCTCGACGCCGTCGTCGCCGCGTGCGCCCCGCGCCGCGCCGAAGTCACAGGCCGATTCAGGCCGCGCGGCGGAATCGCAATCAATGTAGTCGCCAGATATGGAGATAAAATAGATGTATAAAAATAGTTTTGACTTCGTCCCCTCCGGGTCGGTCACCACCCCTGCGGGCTTCAGGGCCGCCGGGGTCACCGCGGGCTTCAAGCGCAGCGGCGCGCCCGACTTCGCGATGATTTTCTCGGAAACACCCGCCAATTTCGCGGGCGCGTTCACCTCGTGCACCTTCGCCGCCGCGCCGGTCCGGGTCTCGCAGAAGCGCGTCCGCGAGTCGAAGGCGATCCGCTCGGTCATCATCAACAGCGGCAACGCCAACGCCTGTACCGGAGCTTCCGGCATCGCCAATGCCGAAAAGAGCTGCGTTCTCGCCGCTGAAGCGCTCGGCATTTCACCCGGCGAGGTGATGGTCAATTCGACCGGCCGGATCGGCGTCCAGCTCAATATGGACACCATCGCCAGAGGCATCAAGCTTGCCGCCGCCGCACTCGCGCATGATGGCGGAGAGGCCGCCGCGCAGGCGATCATGACCACCGACACGGTTCCGAAATCGACCGCGGTCAGCTTCCAACTCGGCGGCAAAACCGTTTCGATCGGCGCAATGACCAAGGGCGCGGGGATGATCGACCCCAATCTCAAAGTGCTCCACGCGACGATGCTCTGCTTCATCACCACCGACGCGGCCGCCGACAATGCCTTTCTCGCCGATCTCCTCGAGAGCGGCGTCGGCAACTCCTTCAACCGGATCACCATCGACGGCGACATGAGCACCAACGACACCGTGGTGGTGATGGCCAACGGAGCGTCGGGGGTCACGGTCAAGGCGGGTACGCCCGAGGCGGAGATTTTCAAAGCGGCGCTTGAGCAAGTGATGCGCGAGCTCGCGCGCAAGATGGTCGCCGACGGCGAAGGCGCGACCAAGTTCGTCGAAATCAGGATCGTCAACGCCCCGAGCCAAAAAGACGCGAAGCTCGCCGCCGAAGCGGTGGCCAACTCCCTCCTCTGCAAAACCGCCTGGTTCGGCAACGACCCCAACTGGGGCCGGGTGGTGGCGGCGCTGGGATATTCGGGAGCGGAATTCGATCCCGACAGGACCGATATTTTTTATGACGCGATGCCGGTGGTCCGGCAAGGCGGAGACGCCGGCACGCCGGAGGCGGCTCTGGCGGACATCATCGGCAAAAAAGAGTTTACCGTGCTCGTCGACATGAACGGCGGAGACGCCGGTTACTGGGTCTGGACGTGCGACGTCTCGTATGAATATGTCAAAATCAACGCGGATTACCACACATGAAAAGAAGCGATATCAAGGTTCTCGTCATCACCGGCTTCGGCCTCAATTGTGAAAAAGAGACCGCGGCGGCCTGCCGCCTGGTCGGCGCGACGCCGGAGCTCGTGCACCTCAACGATCTCATTGCGGGCAAGCACACGCTTGACGAGTATCAGATGCTGGTCTTCATCGGCGGGTTCTCCTTCGGCGACCACCTCGGCTCCGGCACGGTTTTCGCCAACCGGGTGAAATTCCAACTGCGCGGCCAGCTCGAAAAATTCGTCGACGACGGCAAACTGGTGATCGGCATCTGCAACGGCTTCCAGACGTTGACCCGTCTCGGCATGGTCCCCGCGCTCGACGGCGATTACTTCAGCCAGAGCGTCGCCCTCGCCCACAACGACAGCGGCACCTTCCGCGACGACTGGTGCGTGCTCAAGGCCGACCCGGCTTCGCCGTGCGTTTTCACCCGCAACATCGATCTTGTCCGGCTCCCTCTGCGCCACGGCGAAGGCAAATTCGTGGCCGAGCCCGAAGTCCTCGCGGAACTTGAGAAGCGCCGCCTGATCGCGGTCCGTTACGTCAATGCCGACGGCACCCCCGCGACTGAATTCCCGGCCAACCCCAATGGCTCATTGGGCGCGATCGCCGGGGTCTGCGACCCGACCGGCCGGGTCTTCGGCCTGATGCCGCATCCGGAGGCGTTTTTGTCCCCCTTCAACTCGCCGACCTGGACGGCGGACAAAGTGGCGGGCAAGCTCGCCGCCGAGGGCGAGGGCGTGATTATCTTCCGCAATGCGATCGATTATATTGAACAGAATTTTTAAATAACGGGGCTTTTCATGAATAACAAAAAAGTCCGGGTCGCCGTACTGGGCGCATCCGGTTATGCGGGCGAAGAGCTGCTTCGCATCCTTCTGCGGCATCCCGATTGCGAAATCGCGGCGGTCACCTCGCGCAAAAACGCCGGGGAACCGGTTTCGTCGGTCTTCCCGCGTTACACCGGGCTCGACCTCAACTTCGTCGCGCCGGACGCGGCCGAACTGGCCAAAATCTGCGACGCGGCGATCCTCGCCCTCCCCCACGGGACGGCGACCGAATACGCGATTCCGCTGCTCAATGCCGGGATCAAGGTCGTCGACATCAGCGCCGACTTCCGGCTGAAGAGCACGGAGAAATACAAAGCCTATTACAAAGAAGACCATCCGGCGCCGGAGCTGCTGAAAAAGGCCGTCTACGGTCTGCCCGAGCGTTACCGGGAACAGCTGAAGACGGCGGATCTCGTCGCTTGCGCGGGATGCTATCCCACCAGCTCGATCCTGCCGACCGCGCCGCTGCTGGCGGCGAAGCTGGCGAGCCCGGAAGGGGTGATCGTTTCGAGCTGTTCCGGGGTCACCGGAGCGGGACGGAAGGTGGATCTGCCGTATATTTTCCCGGAATGCAACGAAAGCGTCCGGGCCTACAACCCGACCGGGCACCGGCACCTGCCGGAAATCGAGCAGGAAATGGCTTTCGCGGCCGGAGTTTCCGAGATGGCGATCAACTTCGTTCCGCACCTGGTCCCGGTCAACCGGGGAATCAACTCGACGATTTTCCTCAACGCCGCGCCGGGATGCACGCTCGAGGCGATCGAAGAGGCCTACCGCAGTGCTTACGCCGGCGAACGTTTCGTCCGGGTGCTGCCGCTCGGCCGGATGGCGGATACCAAATACGTCACGATGACCAACGTCTGCGAAATCGGTTATGCCTTTGACAAGCGCACCAACCGGATCATCCTGACTTCGACGATCGACAATCTGACCAAGGGCGCCGCCGGCCAGGCGGTTCAGTGCATGAACATCCGTTTCGGCCTCGAAGAGACCGCCGGGTTGCTCTAAGTCGTACGATTCCGGAAGGGGTTGCCATGAAAAAGCGGATCAGCGTCGTCACCGGCTGTTTCAATGAAGTCGAAAATCTGCCGGAACTTTACGAGCGGCTGCGGAAGGTCTTTGCAACGCTGCCGGATTACGATTTTGAAATCATCGTCTCCGACAATTGCTCGACCGACGGCAGCCGCGACGTATTGCGCTCGATTGCGGCGAAGGATAAAAAGTTCAAGGTTTTGTTGAACGCCAACAACTTCGGACACATCCGGTCACCCTACAACGCTTTGATGCAGGCCAAAGGCGACGCGGCAGTCATGATGTGCTCCGACCTCCAGGACCCGCCGGAGATGCTGATCGAGCTGATCGCCGCCTGGGAAGCGGGCAACAAGGTAGTCTGCGCGGTCAAACCGGCGAGCAAGGAAAACGCCTTGATGTTCTTCATCAGGAGCTGCTACTACAAGCTCCTGGCGCGTTTTTCGGAGACGCCGCAGGTCCGGAACTTCTACGGCTTCGGCCTTTACGACCGGCAGTTCCTCGATGCGTTGACGAAGTACCACGATCCCTACCCTTACTTTCGCGGCCTGATCGGCGAAATCGGGTTTCAGCGGACCGAAATCGCGTTTCTGCAGGATGTCCGCAAACACGGCCGGACCAAGAATAATTTCTTCACGCTCTACGACATGGCGATGACCGGCTTCGTCAACCACACCAAGCTCCCGCTCCGGCTCGCGGTCTTCTGCGGCTTTATGTTGGCGTTGCTGAGTTTGGTGATCGCGCTCGGCTACTTCGTCTATAAACTCGCCTACTGGAACACCTTTTCGCTCGGCCTCGCGCCGCTGGTGATCGGGCTCTTCTTCTTTTCGGCGGTCCAGCTGATCTTTATCGGCGTCATCGGCGAATACCTCGGCGCGGTCTGGACGCAGGTCAAAAACCGCCCGCTGGCGATCGTGGAGGAAAAACTCAACTTCGACGGAGAAGACGACCGATGAATTCACCCCTGCTCGAAGTCGAACACCTGAAGGTCCATTATCCGGTACGCGGCGGGCTCTTCGGGCCGAAGCGCTTCGTGCGCGCGGTCGACGACGTCAGCTTCAACATCAAGCGCGGTGAAATCATCGGACTGGTCGGCGAATCCGGCTGCGGCAAGAGCTCGCTCGGCCGCGCCATCGTCCGGCTGGAGAAACCGACCGCCGGACGGGTGGTGCTCAACGGAACCGACCTGGCCTCCCTTTCCGGCGCGGAATTGCGCCGGAAGCGCAAAGAGTTCCAGATGATTTTCCAGGATCCCTACGGTTCGCTGAATCCGCGGCTGACGATTTTTTCGGCGCTCGACGAGGTGCTGCGGCTCCATAGCGGGCTCGACGCGGCCGGACGCCGCCGCCGGGCGGCCGAACTGCTGACGCTGGTCGGGCTCGATCCGAGCCAGCTCGAACGTTATCCCCATCAGTTCAGCGGCGGCCAGCGCCAGCGCGTCGGCATCGCCCGCGCACTGGCGACCGAACCGGCGCTGATCGTCGCCGACGAACCGGTTTCGGCGCTCGACGTGAGCGTCCAGGCGCAGATCATCAACCTCCTCGACGAATTACGGGAAAAAACCCATACCGCGTTCCTCTTCATCGCCCACGACCTTGCGGTGGTCGAACATATCTGTTCGCGGATCATGGTGATGTACCTTGGACACGTGGTCGAATCCGGCCCGGCGCGGGAGCTTTGCGCCTCGCCGCGCCATCCTTATACAAGATCGCTCCTGTCGGCGGTGCCGATGCTCGACCGCCCGGCGGGGCACCGGCGGATCATTCTCCAGGGAGACGTGCCTTCGCCGCTGTCGCCGCCCGCAGGGTGTCCCTTTCATCCGCGCTGCCCGCTGGCAATGGAGCGCTGCAAAGTTGAAATGCCGCAACTCGAAGGCGACGGACACCGTACCGGGTGCTTTCGCGCCGGCGAAACGTTCTGAGGTGTTCTTTTGATTCATTTACGCCGAAATCCGACCTTCGACACGGTCTACTGGTACTTCCTTCCGGTCGCGGCCTTCTGCGCGCTGCTGCTGACGGCGATCGCGCTCGTGGCGGCGGGACGAAACGTAGGCAGCGACGAAAGCTACTATCTGATGATGATCCGCTCCGGCGAGCCGATGATGATCACCAAATACAACATGTATCTGCAACCGATCCGCAACTGGGACGTTCCCTGCTTCCGCTACCTCGCGCTCGCGGTGATGGCGGCGAGTTCGCTCATTTTCGCCGCCGGAACGAACCGGTTTTTCAAAGGGTCATTCACCGACGGGGCGCTGCTTTTCTTCCTCAATCTTGCGGGCCCGCTGCTGCTGGTACTGCCGGTCAATCTGACGATTTCGTATATCTCGATGAACCTTGCCGTCTTCAACGTCTCGCTGGGCTTGATGCTCTGGGCGACGGCCGTGAAATCACGTCCGGCCTCCCTCGCGGCCGCGTTCACGGCGGGGGCGGCGGCGATCCAGCTCGTGTTCATCCAGCCGGTCAATCTGCCGTTCATCGGCTTGTAGCTGCTGATTCCGCTGCTCCGCAAACGCTTCGGCCTTGCGGCGGCGGCACTGCTGCTCGGCATTCCCGCCGGACTGGCGGGGTATTTCGGCTTCATCCAGAGTCTCCCCGATTATCTTGCGGCGATGCAAAGCGACCTTGCGGTCCAGTCGCGCGGCAACTCGTTCCTGATCATCTGGTGTTACGAAAACTTCCATGCGCTGCTGCTCGCCGCCTGTGCCGGGGGAGTGCTGGCGCTGATCGCGCTCCGCTCGGCCAATCCGGTCATTACCAAAGGCGAACGCGCCGTGCTTGCCGCGATCGGCTGGCTCCTCGCATTGGCGCTGGCGGCAAGTTATCTCGGATCGGTGGTCTTCCCCAACGGCTGGTACCAGAACTCCACCGCGCTGGCCGCCTTCGCCGCGGCGGCGGTCTTCCTGGCGGCGGCGCAATATGCCGAACGGGACGGCTATGCGCCGGAGGCGGTCATGCTGATCCTCCTGCTTCTTCCCGCGCTGGCGTCGTTCGGCACCGACTTGCCGCTGCAGCACCGGGCGAGCTTTTACGCGGGCTGGATGCTGACGGCGGCGGCGCTGGCGATCCGGCGCTGCCGGAGCCGGAATCTCGCGGCGGCGGGAGTCGCCGTCGTGGTGATCATGACAGTGCTGATGACATGCCAGTTTTTCCGGCATAACATCTGTACGCATTCGCGGCTCTCCGCCGACCGCGCGGCAATTCCCGGCACGAGCCTCCGGGTCAACCCGGAAACAGCGGAGCAGCTGGCGAAGCTCGCCGCCATCCGGGGGAACGCGAAATATCTCTTCAGCAACGACATTCAGTTCTGGCGCTTCACCCTTCTCGGCAACTTCGAACGTCCGACCCGGCAATTCTGGCCGAAACCGGAATGCCTTGCCCTGGACACCTTGCGGCCGTCCGACCTGATCCTGCTGGAATTCCCCGCCAAAAAACTCGACCAAAGGCGCATCGCCGAAATCGCCGAACGGCTCGGCGCGACCTCGGTCCGCCGTACCGACCTCGGCGGCGGCCTGACCGCCATTCAATTTCCGGAGGCGCAACCATGAAAAAGACCCGGAAACGGCTGGCGATCATCGGCGCCTCCAATATGCAGCTCCCGCTGGTGCTGAAAGCACGCGAAATGAATCTTGAAACGCTGGTTTTCGCCTGGCCGCAGGGCGCGGTCGCGGCGGAGGCGGCGGACCGCTTCTTTCCGCTCTCGACGCTCGACAAGGAGGGCATCCTCGAAGTCTGCCGCCGCGAGGAAATCGACGGGATTACCACCATCGCAAGCGACATCGCGGTCCCGACCGTGAGCTTCGTCGCCGAAGCGTTGAAGCTTACCGCCAACAGCTGCCGTTCGGCGCATTTGAGCACCCACAAATTCGCCATGCGCCAAGCGCTCGAGGCGGGCGGCGTCAATTGCCCGCGTTACGCACTGTTGCGGAGCCCCGACGACATCGCCGCCGCGACGGCTTCGATGCGTTACCCCCTGATCGTCAAACCATGCGACCGCTCGGGGAGCATCGGCGTGACCCGCGTGACCGACGAAGCCGCCCTGCGCTCCGCGCTGCCCGCCGCATTGGGGTCGTCGCTCTGCGGCGAAGCGATCGTCGAAGAGTTCATCGAGGGGCTCGAAATCAGCATCGAGGGCATTTCCTTCAACGGCGAATACCATCTTTTGACGATCACCGACAAAGTCACCTCCGGCGCGCCGCACTTCGTCGAACTGGCCCATCACCAGCCGTCGAAATTCCCGCGCCCGGTACTGGCCGAAGCGGCGCGGCAGACCCGATTGGCGCTGGCGGCGCTCGAAATCCGTTACGGCGCGTCGCATCCGGAGCTGTTGATCACCCGCGACCGCAAAATTTACATGACCGAAGTCGGCGCCCGGATGGGCGGCGACTTCATCGGCTCCGACCTGGTCAAGCTGTCGACCGGCTACGACTTCCTCCGGGGGGTGATCGAGGTCGCGCTGGGCCGGTTCGAAACTCCGAAGCGGGGGCCCGGCATGGCCGCCGGGGTCTATTTTTACACCGCGCTCACGCCGGAAGCCGGCGAATGGATCGCCGATCCCGGAGCGCATCCCGAAATCATCCGCGCGGAACAAACTTCCACACTTCTTCCGGAATTGACCGCCAGCGGCGACCGTTCGGGTTATTTCATCTACAAATCCAAGCACCGGCTGTTGTTGTGACCGGGAGAAAGCGAGAACTTCATGAACTTTGAAATCGTCGGAGAAAACCTCCATTGCAGCCGCCTGGTCCGCCTTGACGGCAAGCATGTCGTCGACCACAATTTCTGCTACGTCGACGAAAACAATCAGCCTCAGACCATGCCGGTCACGCCGGAATTCCTCGAATTCTCCCCGGCGGCGAAACAGGGACGGCTCAAACAAGTGGCGCTGGCGATTTTCCTCGAAGCATCCGGCAACCCGGCCGGGCGCGCCTTTATCCGCAGCGCCGCGCGGCGGCAGCTGGCGGCGGGGGCGGCTTACCTCGACCTCAACGTCGACGAATATTCCAGCTCGATCACCGAACAGGAAAAGGCGATGGCGATCCTGGTCGGCGCCGCGCTCGAAGCGGGCGACCGCGTCCCCCTCAGCATTGACTCCTCCTCGTCGGAAATCCTGGTCGCCGGGGTCGAATGCGCACGGCGCGCCGACGGCGAAATTTTGATCAACTCCCTCAGCGTCAAGAAGCCGGAGCTCTTCGACTTTGCGGCGAATACCCATTGCCGGGTGATCGCCTCGGCGATGGGACGCGAAGCGATGGAAACCTCGGTCGGGGCCCGGCTCGCGAACCTGAAAGAAATCCGGCAGAGCCTCCGCGCATGCGGGTTCCGCGACAATGAAATTCTGCTCGACCCCCTGGTGTTCCCGATTTCGGTTGAGCCCACGGGGGCAACGCAGTTCCTTGAACTGGTCTCCGAATGCCGCGCC